>DKXL01000053.1 GCA_002493005.1 Ruminococcaceae bacterium UBA7127 | reverse complement strand
TGTATCTCAACATCTTCTCAGATGTTCAAATCAATTTCAGAGCTTAATCGCTCATTCCGAATACTTGACGTATTCCGTGAATTTCCTGATGTATTTCTTAGTGTACATCTCACTGTAATTCTTTGAGCTTTCCTCAAAGTCATTACGGGTTTCTTTATTTTCTCGTTGTTTAATTTTCAAGGTCCTACTTGTTCATTTTGCACAATCAAAGTTCTTGCTGATTAGTGATGTTTCACAGTGTTCATAAGATTTTCTCTTGCGCGGAACATTGTCTATTATAAAGCCTTAATTATAAAATGTCAACCCCTTTTTTAAAAAAAATTGAAATTTTTTCAATTTCTTTTCTTTCTTGTGTTTTTTTCGACAATAATACAAATTTAACACAATATATAGTGGATTTGAAAAACTGTGTCGAAAATTGGCTCTTGTAATTATCGTCCTAATATTATAAAATGAAGGTATATCATATTTTTGGCGGAGGTAATTTGATTATGAAGCAATACAGATTTTGTCCCTATGTACAAAATATATCAATCATAAAAAACTTTCTTGCGCGCCCACTTACATTAATCATCGGCATATTTTTCGCCGCAACGGCAATTTTTAATTTTGCCGTCGGCATTTTTCCTCAAAACAATTCCATTAATTTAAACTTTGATGCAATTTCAATTATGCTGAGCATTGCATTTTTCCTTTTGTACTTTTCGGCAAGGAGCAAAAGTCCTGAAGTTTCATTTCGTGCGCCGGTAACTTTAATTAAAGTAGTTTCTATTATTAATATAGTCCTTGCCGAAATTGCCCTATCCTCATTAACTCTTTTTATTTTGATTACATTGATTATGCCTGCGTCGCCGGTAATCAACCTGCTCAGAGTTATTTCTCTGCCGCTTATTATTACTGTTCCGGTTATTTTGGTGCAGCTATTCTTTTACATTTTCTTTCTTGTATTTGCCGGTTCTATAAAGAAAAGCACTTCCTCAATTTATCTGTGCAAAAAAGGTGCCGGTGCTTTTGGCGTAACTGCAATTATATTAATCGTTTTTAGTATTGCCATGTATGTGGCAAGTTTAATACTTCTTCCGATGTTCATTGCGCAGTACAACGAGGCGCTTGAGAGCTTTGCGAGTTTTGTCCGCAGTGCTGATGCTCAATACTATTTTTCCTACTATATTGCCAATTCAGACATTTCATCTTCATATACTGATATTATGCACATTATCAGCTTTGGTATTAATCTTATTTCTTACTTATTATTAGCAATATTTGCATTTAGCTACAAAAGTTACATTAATAAATTCATAAAAAATATTAATGTAACCGACAACAATTTTAAAAGCCAAGACAGGTTTGTACCGCACTTTGCAGAATCACCTGTTTCACCTGAAGAACCAATCAAAAACAACACGCCGTTTCTTGCAGACGCAGTTTTTAACGATACTCCTGCTATGGCTCCGCCGATTCCGCCTCAAAGCAACACAAACAACCCTCAAATAACATTCGATCCAAACACAATCAGCTTTTTTGACGAAAAGCAAAATCCATATACTCAGCCGCCTTTGCTTGAACAATCCCTGATTTGTCCTAATTGCGGCAGTTGGTGCAATCCACGCGATTTGCATTGCGGCGCTTGCGGACATAAACTCAAATAAACGAAATTTGACTCTAAACTCAAGTCGGACAGGAGCTTACTGAGTAATTATCTGGCCGACCGTTCCCGAGCGATTTCAACAAACATAAAAACCCGACCGATGTCGGGCTTTTTATTATGCAAACAAGTATTATTTATTAAACGCTTTAAAATCTTTTATAACCGCATCACGATGCTCATAATTAGCAGCCGTCTTATCAGGGTTATCCTTACTGATGCTTGCGTCTGTATAAACCATCATAAACTTTCCGTTATCTGAAATATATCCGGGGACAGCCGGCAGATTATAAACACTGAACGTTCCGTTCGACTCTATTTCGTTAAGAATCTTTTTTGCGGTATCGTTGAGCTTTTCTGTGTCGTACTCATACAACTCAATGCTGATGTTCTTGCCGTCATAAGTAGTAGAGAATTTTTTACCCTGCTTGGCGCCGATACTTGCAGCATCCATCTCGATAACATTTTTCTCTTCCTTGTTGATATATTCCTTTTTTGCAAAATAATCAACTAAACCATCAAGATTATTTTTGTAGTCTGTTGACTTGATTTCTTTTGGTTTTGTTTCCTGCTGACTCTCCTGCGCCGCAGAAGTTGTATTCTGTGCACGCTTTGCCTCGGCAAGTGCATCAGTATAGCCACAACCGGCAGTCGTAACAGCGATAAGTCCTGCACATAATATTGCTGCTAAAATCTTTTTCATAATATAAGTCCTTTCAGGATTTGTTAATTTTTAAGTTATTTTATATTATAACGCATCAGATACAATAAATCAATATTTATTTCAGCAACATCAAAGGGCAAGTGTAACACTTGCCCTTAAAAATTTATCCAATTACATAAACATTGACATCTCTTCTGCCAAAATTAACACATTCGTCATAAGTATTGTAAAAGCAATCAACAATGGCAGAACCGTCCATAAGCGCACCGCCGGTATCAACAGCAGTTGCATAACCGTAAACAAAGCTTCCGTCTGTCGACTCAATATAAAGCTTTGAACCGTAAGGAATAATGTTAGGATTCACAGCAACACCGCCATGGTAGGCAGGAACACCTGTTGCAGTGCCTGCACCTGCCGGAGCAGTATAGGCTGTTCCCGAACCTGTATGTACTCTTGAATAAGCAATTTCATTACCGTACATATCCGTAAAAGTACCTGCGCCGCCATTTACAGAAGCGCCCTTTGTACCAACGAGAATAACCTCATTCACCGGCTTTTTAATAGTTTTGCTGTCGATGATTTTGTCCGAAACCTTTTTGCCGTCTATGTACTTACATGCTCTTTTTACAAGCTTTTTGCCCTCAATACCCTTTGTACCGACTTTTGTGGCACCAAGTTCAACCTTGTCTGAAGTATCGCTTGTTGTTTCGTAATCGATGGTTTCTGTAACGGTTTCTTCTCCAAAGTCAACACGTTTTATCGTAATGCTGTCAGCATCCCAAATGTCACTGTTTTTGTCTGCGTTTACAATATCGTTATCGTCAACAAGATAGCCAAGACTGTTTAAAACATCAACAACCTTACCGTGAGGAACATACTCAGTGTTCTTTTTGCCGTCGGCATTAACTGTAATCTTCTTGCCGTCATATACCGAAACAGTCATATTACTTTTTATTTCTGTAGACATTACAGGCTCAACCACCTGCTTTTTGTCAAGTGAAATGTTTGCCTTACTGAGCACATCTGCAACCGTACCTCTTGCAATGCCGATTGTTTTAACATCACCGTAATAATCAAGAATAATTTCTTTTGCCTTTATGATGTCTGTTTTAAACTCTGCATCGGTAAACTCTGCAACTGCAATATCACCGTTTGCCATTTCAATCTCAATCGGTTTTTCAATGTTGTTTGAATTGTTAAGCGCTGTATTGTCGTTATTCTGAGCCGCCGCCGCAACTGTAAACACTGATCCAAAAATAATTGCCGCCGCAAGAACGAAAGCAACACCCGAACGAACAATTCTAAAATTATCATTTGTAGTATGCATATGTACAACTCCTTTACTATGCAAATTTTTTTCATAACCTTCATATACCAAGCCGTATTGCTCGGTACTTTGGCACATTATAGACTCAGCTTTTGGTTATGTCAAACTAATTACAAGTGTGATTTTTGTACATATTGACGATAATTCGGCAATAATTTTCTATTTTAGCATTATTTATTAGGACTATGCTTCATAAAATCCTGCAAAAATATATGCAATTTGCAAGAAAATCATTTTAATCATTTTGTAGCCATTTTGTAACGCTTTTGTAATAATTTATTATATTGCTAAATTGTCTTTGCTTTCTTGTTTTTTCATCGTTATTTTTATCAGCTTTGCTGTAGAATAATAAGTTTTTTTACTAAACCACAACACCAAAAACAGCGTTATACCGCCCACAATTCGGCAACGTGACGTTGCATCCATTTTCGAGCAGACAGCTTGATAGTATCTACACTTCTCCGCCCGACCGTTTTCGAGCATTTTTCAATAAAGTAAAATAGCGCCGCATCAGATATCGATGCAGCGCTCTACAGATTAATTTTTTAATAGATAATTAATAGTTAGCTGATTTGAAATCATCCCTGAAATTTAGCTCAAACAGGATTGATTACAGAATAGTTTTCGAAAGTTATATTTTTTCAAAGTCTGATGCCGGGTGCTTGCACAGAGGACAAACAAAATCCTCAGGCAGTTCGTCGCCCTCGTATACATAGCCGCAAATCTTGCAAACCCAGCGCGATTTTTCTGATTTATTTTTATTCGGCGCGGGTTTTATATTTGAGTGGTAGTATGAATATGATGCGCTCGGAGCTTCTGACAGAATTTCGGCATCTGTCACCTCTGCAATAAACATATAATGTGTTCCTACATCAATAGTATCTGTAACATTGGCGCAAATATACGCATTTGTACTTTGAGTAATGTAGTTAATTCCGTTTGGCGCTGCTTTGAATGCGTCAAAGTTCGCAAATTTGTCAGTATCTCTGCCGCTTACAAAACCAAATTTCTTAAATAAATCAAAACTTGCTGTTTCATCAATACAGCTCACCGTAAATTTGCCTGTCCTTAAAATCATATCCGCTGTATGGTTGGATTTATTGACCGTGACCGAAATTTTTGTTGGTGACTGACTTACCTGCATAACTGTATTAATAATACAGCCGTTTTGTTTTCCTGATTCCGCTGCGGTTAGCACAAATACTCCGCAGTTTACATTAAATAATGCTTTCTGGTTCATATTGCCTCCTTATAAATATATAGTTTTTATACGGTTAAACCCCGTAATGGTTTCTGAGTGATTTGCGATATTCGCTTGGTGTTTTTCCTGTATGTTTTTTGAACAGGCGTGAAAAATACATTTGATCGGAAAACCCTGCATTGTTTGCAATATCTTTTATTGAAACTGACCGATTAATCAGCATCATACGCGCTTTTGAAAGACGGCATTCGTTGATGTATTCAATAACCGATTTCCCTGTTACCTGCTTAAAAAGCCGATAAAGATAGGTTCGGTCAATCTTTATATAGTCTGCCACCGACTGAACAGATAATTCCGTATTATAGTAATTCCTCTGAATATAGTCACGCGCTCTTAACACATAATCGGCATCTTTTTCCAATGTATATGGAAAGTATTCAAGATAATATGACAGCAGTTCAAGAAATTTTCCGTTATTTCTGCTTGTTGTGTACAAGGCGTTGCTGTTAATTGTATCGAAATCAAAGTAACGTTCAATGTCTTCGGTGGGAAACTCAGGTAAAACGGGATTACTTCTGCTGAAAAGCGTTTGACTTATTATCCATGACAAAATACTTCCCATAAACTCAACCCATTTGTATTCAAACGGCTCATCGTTATAAACCGATAAAAGGATTTTGGTGTGAGGAAACAGCAAAAACGATTGTCCCTGCTCTACTATATACTCAACATCATCAATCAATACTTTGCCTCTTCCGCAGGTAACATAAAATAATCCGTAACGGTTGCCCCAATCGGTTATTTCGTTATTATTTTGTGTTGCAGATGACTTCCCGCTAAAAGTTACGAGAAAGGAATCGGCATTTTTTTCTATATCATATTTCATAATGTTCTCCATACAACATTTGTCTATAATTTTCACGCAATTTTACATAGATTTCAGCATTTATTCAAGTTATACTACTATTAATAATACAACAATTATACTATAATTTCAATTAATTTTTCTGAATACGGAGGACAATATTTTGAATTACAAATATGAAATTATAAATTACGATAAAAATATTCCTGCAAAAATTATGTATCTAAACCTTTCGTCAGACACTCACAAAACCGAACTTCACTGGCACCGTGAACCTGAGCTCGTCTATGTTGTTGAGGGACAGGCTGAATGTTCCAATAACGGAGAAAATTTTATAGTTAAACAAAATGACTGTTTCTTGTTTAACAGTGAAGACGTCCACCTCGTAAGACCTGCCAAGGGTATGAACGCAAAGCTGATTTTTATTCAGCTGTCGTTTGAATATATGAGGGCTTTTTGCAGAACTATTGACAATATATTTTTTGATATATGCAAATCTCCTGATACCAAGGAAAAATTTATCTCTGTTCTAAACGATATTTCTGTGCTTGATAGCAAAAACGACGAATATTCAACACTGCTCCATATTTCAAATATAAACAAGATTTACTATTTACTGCTTAAATACTGCCTGTGCTTTAAACGCGCCTCGGATTCGTTGGTTATTCCAAAGCGAGACTTTTCATACGCAAAGATTGCAATTTCTTATATTAACGAAAATTTTAAGCGTGAGATTTCGCTCAATGAGATTTCATCTGTTGTTAATCTTTCGCCATCATATTTTTCAAAGTATTTCAAGAACATTACTCAGGTTAGTTTTTCTGATTATTTAGCAAACCTTCGTCTTGAAAATGCTATTCAGGATATGATTAGCAAAAATTCCACTGTTTCAACCGCTGCTCTTGAAAATGGATTTGCAAATGTTAAATCATTCATTACACAGTGCAAAAAGATTCACACCTGCACTCCCGCACAATATAAAAAACGACTTCTTAACAGATAGCCAAAAGTTGCCGATAACGATTATCGGCAGCTTTTTTATTTATCTGTACTTTGACAGCAGAGCAACATTATAGCTTTCAGCCGCATTAAACTTACTCTGCGAAAAATTCGGATCAGGCGAGTACCACGGCTTTGATTCATAATATTGTCTTAGCTTATCATCTTTAAAAATATATCCGTTGCGTGCAAAAATTTCGTTAATTGCATCCTGCGCCTTTTGGGATGAAATTCCGGCAATCTCGCTGTCACTCAGCTTTCTTGAAGACGATTCAGGAAAAATCTCACCGTAATTGTTATCGTTTACCGAGTTTTTGTCCTTAGCGGTCGGCTCGTTTTCACCATCTGTTGGAGCAACACTGTGTTGAATTGTAGCAGCAGTAGGTCCTGTCGGTGTGATTGGCTTGCCCGATTTTACAATTACAGAGCAGACAGCCTCCTTGCCGTTTGGTGCATGACAAATTATATCGGCAACACCAACCGCTTTTCCTGTTACGAAACCCTCTTGATTAACCGTGGCTACACTTTCATTATCAGAAGACCAAACTATTCCGTCACCCGGTGCGTCGGCAGGCTGAATTTTTGCGATAAGTTGTATTTTGCTTCCCTTTTTGACCGATGTTGACGACTCGCTCAGCTTGATTTTTTCAATCTCTTTATCATTTACCGTAACAGAACAGACAGCATCAAGACCATTATCGCTTGTTACCGTAATCACAGCAGTTCCTGCTGATTTACCCTTTATTTTGCCGTCATCTACGGTGACAACATTATTATCGGAGGTTGTCCACGTTAGCTTTTTGATTTCAGCGCTGTCGGGTGTGGCAGACACATTGAGGGTAAGAGCGTCGCCGACTGTCATTTCTACGTTACTTTTGCTCAGAGATATATCCTCAATTTCCGAATCGAAGCACGAACAAAACATAAACGGAAGCGCAAGAATAACACACAATATAGGTATTAATTTTCTCACTCAAATCCCTCCTTTTGATATATTTTTATTCTACATTATTATGCCACTTTTGTAAATGTTTATTGCTCAATTCAAGGCAAAATATTCTCGCAAAAAGAGCAGCGGCGTAAATTCGCCCACAATTCGGCGGCGTAACGTTGCTCACAATTTGAGCAGATAGCGTTGATTAAAATCATCACTTTTTTCCGACCATGTTATAGGTTTTTTATAAAGAAAAAAACAGCACCATCCGAAGACAGTGCTGTAAAAGTTGATAATATAT
>DKXL01000010.1 GCA_002493005.1 Ruminococcaceae bacterium UBA7127 | reverse complement strand
AAGTCCATATCGCCGAAGAAGTCTTCAAGACCCTGAATATCTACCATAGTCATCCAGCGCTCACCTTCGGTGATAAGTCCGCAGGAAATACCTGCAACAGGCGCTTTAATCGGAACACCTGCATCCATAAGAGCAAGTGTAGAACCGCAGATTGAACCCTGTGATGTTGAACCGTTTGAAGAGAGAACCTCTGACACAAGTCTGAGTGCATACGGGAACTCCTCAACTGACGGAATAACAGGAACAAGCGCTCTTTCTGCAAGAGCACCGTGACCGATTTCTCTTCTGCCCGGACCACGGCTTGGCTTTGTTTCGCCAACTGAATAGCTTGGGAAGTTGTAGTGGTGGATATATCTCTTTTCGGTTTCGCCATCAATACCGTCAAGAAGCTGCTTGTCCGATACCGGACCGAGTGTTGCAATTGTAAGAACCTGAGTTTGACCTCTTGTAAACATACCTGAGCCATGAACTCTCGGAATTACATTAACCTCTGATGCGAGTGGACGAATATCATCCATTCCTCTGCCGTCAACACGCTTTTGCTCGTCAAGCAGCCAACGACGAACGATAAATTTCTGAGTTTTGTAAAGGCACTCGTCAATAAGAGCCTCACTCTCAGGATAAATCTCGTCAAACTTTGCGTGAACCGCCTCATAAATCGGCTTTAAACGCTCATCACGAACTGTCTTGTCATCTGTGTCAAGTGCAGCCTTAACATCTTCCTCGGCAAATGCCTTGATTGCTTCAAACATATCGTGATCAGGCTCTAAACTTACAAACTCGAATTTAGGCTTGCCGATTTCAGCCTTGATGCCCTCAATAAACTCAATAATCTTCTGGTTAGCCTCGTGACCTGCCATAATTGCATTATACATATCCTCGTCGGATACACAGTCTGCGCCTGCCTCAATCATGGCAATTCTTGTGCTTGTTGAAGCTACAGTTGTTGCCATCTTTGATACCTTTCTCTGTTCCTCGGTTGGGTTGATAACAAATTCACCGTCAACCATACCTACCGAACAGCCTGAGATTGGGCCGTTCCACGGAACATCTGAGATAGAAATTGCGATTGACGCACCAATCATTGCAACGATTTCAGGCTGACAGTCAGGGTCAACGCTCATTACGGTACATACGATTGAAACATCGTTGCGCATACTCTTGTCAAAAAGAGGACGAATCGGGCGGTCAATTACACGGCTTGTAAGAATTGCCTTTTCCGACGGTCTTCCCTCTCTCTTGAGATAAGAACCGGGGATTTTGCCCACTGAGTACATTTTCTCTTCATAATCAACTGAAAGCGGGAAAAAGTCAACACCCTCTCTCGGCTTTGCAGATGCTGTAACTGCAACGTGTACGGTTGTGTCACCGTAGTGAACAAGGCAAGCTCCGTTTGCAAGCTGTGTCATTTTGCCGGTTTCAACCTTTAATGGTCTGCCTGCAAATTCTGTTTCAAATACTCTGTATTTGTCGAATGTCATAAGTTGATTCATTGTAAAATCCTTTCCGAAGTAAAACTTCTGTTTAGTTTATATTATGCGGGATTTTACGCTGATTTAGCAATAAAACCATTAAGCAAATACCGCTTAAATGTCACCAAAAAAACTTTGCTTAATCGTTTTACCGCTAAAAAGCGCAAATCAAAATCCCGCCGAAAACCGAATTCAGGGCAAGCTTTCGCTTGCCCTTGATGTTAAAATTACTTACGAATACCAAGTCTTTTGATGATAGAACGGTATCTCTCGATGTCTACCTTTGTAAGGTATGCGAGAAGGCTTCTTCTCTGACCAACCATCTTGAGAAGACCTCTTCTGCTGTGGTGATCCTTTTTGTGAACCTTAAGGTGCTCGGTGAGGTCATTGATTCTCTTTGTAAGAAGAGCAATCTGAACCTCAGGAGAACCTGTGTCGCCCTCGTGAGTAGCATACTCAGCCATTATAGCCTGCTTTTCTTCTTTTAACATTTTTATTCCACCTTTCGAAATATTCGCCTAAAGTCTCAGAAAAAGGCTTGGAAACTCCGCTCTGCGGCTTAGTCCAAATTCCGAGGCATAGGTCAACTGTTATATTGTAGCACGTAAATTACAAAAAGTAAAGAGTTATTTTTAAATTAACAGATGTGCTGAGAAATTTTATTCAAAGTTATTTCTTCTGTCACGAACAATACTAATTACATCATCATATATCTTCTGACGGTCTTCTTCAGATAACGAACGAAAATTAGCTATAAGTTCACACTCCTGACGACTAAGGCTATTGAGAGTAAGCCTGTCTTCGTTTGAATCGTGAAGAACACCTACAGGTGAATCATAATCACCAAGAACGGCGTTATAATCAACACCGAAAATTTTGCAAATTATCCCTAACAATGCATGGCTTGGCTCAGACACACCGGTTTCATACTTTGTGTATGTGGTACGATTAACGTTTAGTATATCTGCAACCTGCTGTTGGGTAAGACCGCATTCCCTTCTGAATTTAGTCAATCTCTGTCCTACAGATAAATCTATGTTACTGCATTTCCTTTTGGGCATATTCTAACCTCCTTAATACGGCATCTAAAATACATTATCTAACTTTATGTATAAACATATACACAATATTATTGCTAGACTTAAGTCACAGCTCGTTTAGAAAATAAATTGTATCTCAATTATAATACTTTTATTTATCATATTCTACATCTGTGCTAATTATTCACTTGGAGAAATATTAGATAAATTCTCTATGTCATATTATCCTGCATTGATTTTTCAGTGCTTGGTATAAGGTAGGTCTGTAACTGATGTATTACAAATAAAAATAACTTCGCCTATTTCGCCTATTTTGAAAATACAGATTAAACCTAATTAAGGGACTGCAATGCAGTCCCTTAATTGTAAAAAATCAAATTATATATTGATTTGTATGTTTTGCTAAGCAAACATACTCATCAGTTGCGCAACTAAAAGTCCGCCGCCTGTGCCGACAACATAACCGAGAAGTGCCATAATAATACCAACCGGTACTAATGCACTGCTGTATGTGCCTGCAAGAACAGGGGCTGTAGCCGTTCCGCCGATATTTGCCAAAGATGCAACTGCACAGGTGAATATATCGAGATGCAGAAGCTTAGCAAGAATAAGCATAATAACAATGTGAATAACAAGAATGATAAGACCTGTCAACAACCACATCGGAGCATTTCCCATTGCGCTTAAGTCTGCACGAGAAGCGATAAGGGCAATTACAATGTAAAGCATTGTATTTGAAAGTTCTTCCGTTCCGGAAATTTTACCAAATGGTGTAAGGGCAAGAAGAATACCTGCAAAGGTAACTATCAATACTGTCCAAGTAGCCTTATCAAAGATAGCTAATTGCGGTATGCTTGCCAGCAGCTCTCCGAGTAATGAAGAGCCGGCAGAAACCATTAACGCAGAGCCTATAAGAATAGAAATACTCTGGAAAGTAATGGGCTTGTTGTTTTTAGCAGCTTCTGCGGCAAGAGATGCACCAACGCTGTCAATATCTTTTGTGTCAGCTTTTGTCCATTTGTTAAACTTCTTAGAAAATCCGATTGCCCATAATAAGAACATTACATATAGTGTAGCACATATTGAGTCCATAACAAGAGCATAACCCATTGCATTTTCGTCAACATTAAGTGCACTTTGGATAGCAAGCATATTTCCGCCGCCTCCCATCCAGCTTCCGCACAAAGCTCCAAGTGACTTCCATGCATCAGCACCTATAGCGCCTTTCATAATAACGAAAGCCACTACAAAGCCTAAGCCGATTGAAATGGTTGCAGAGAAAAATCCGATTAACATTTTGGGACCAAGCTTGATGATTTTTCTAAGGTCACATCTTAGAAGCATCAAAAACAGCATTGCATATAGTATCGGGTTTTTCATAGCTGAATATGTTTCTGCTGTAGCGTCAAGATCCCATAATTTTACTGTACATAAAATCATTAAACCTAAATAAATCAGTACAACGGGTGGTGCAAACTGAAATATTTTTTGTGATGCCTTGCCTTTGAATATTTTAGGCAGACAGATTAAGAGGGCGGCAATAAAGATGATAGTTGCTAAATATAAAAAACCATTAGTAATCATATAAATTCCTCTTTTGTATTATGTTTGTTTATTATTCCTTAAGCCTTTTAAGAACAGCCTTAAGATATTCCCAGCATCTTTCTACAGATGCTATTTCCATTTTTTCTTCCGAAGTATGAGCATGGTAAATATTCGGACCGAAGGAAACTGCGTCCATATCAATAATTTTACCTGCTAAAATGCCACACTCAAGTCCCGCATGAATTGCTGTAACAACAGGTTCTTCACCGTATTGTTCAGAATAAACCTTAACCATAATATCTCTGAGTTCCGAGTCAGCACGATATTCCCATGCAGGATAGTCGGACATAAACTCAATATTGCCGTTAAGATATTCGATAAATGATTTAAGTTTCTGAATAATAGCCTGCTTACCGGCAGCGGCATTGCTTCTAAGAAGAAAAGACATTGCAATATGATCGGATTTTGTTCCAATAATACCCATATTAAGCGACGTCTGCACCATATTGGTAATGTCAGGACTCATTGTCTGTACGCCGTCAGGAATTTGCAACAGTGTAAACAGAACCATCTGCGTAGAGTGATGATCCATACATTTTTCTGAAAGCTCACAAGGCTCTACAGTAATGTGTAAATCAGACTCATTGACAATTTTTTCGTTTTTTACCATTTTGATAAACTTTTTTGCGACTGCAATAAATCTGTCTTGATTGCAGCTTTCAACGCATACTGTAACGACAGCCTCCTTGGGAATAGCGTTGTATTTTTTACCGCCGCTTATACTGCAAATTTTAAATTCCGATTCCTGATAAATATAATTAAGCATTCTGCCGGCAAGTTTATTAGCATTCACTCTGCCTTTGTTGATTTCCGTGCCGGAGTGACCGCCTCTAAGTCCTGCAATTATAAAGGTAAAGGCTGTGCCTGTTGCCTTTTCTGTTGTAAAAGGTATGTTGCAAACAGCTCTTACACCGCCTGCACAGCTTACCGTAAGGACTCCTTCTACCTCGGAATCAATATTGATAAGCCTGTTTGTGTGCAGGTTTTCTACATTGATGGCTCTTGCTCCAATCATACCTATTTCCTCATCAGCTGTGAAAATCAGCTCAAGCGGAGGGTGAGGAATTGTTTTGTCTTCCATCAGCGTGAGCATATATGCTATGGCTACTCCATCATCACCGCCTAAGGTTGTATTTTTTGCAAAAATATATTCCTCATCACACATCAGTTGAATCGGATCATTCTGCATATCTAAAATACAATCATCTGTTTTGTCACAAACCATATCAATATGACCCTGCAAAGCTACAGGCTTTGCATTTTCATATCCCTGAGTTCCGTTAACATAAATAATTACGTTATTAGCCTGATCCTGAACATATTTATAGTTGTGCCTTTTTGCCTGTTCAACACAGTAGTCGCTGATTTTCTTTGTGTTTCCCGACCCATGCGGGATTGAAGAAAGAATTTGGAAATTTTTGAAAACTTCATATGGCTTTAATTCTGATATACCTCTCATTCTAAACCTCCCTTCTTTATTCTGTTTTATACATTTTAACATACTTTTTGTACAATTACAACAAAAATTATAA
>DKXL01000035.1:4094-9273 GCA_002493005.1 Ruminococcaceae bacterium UBA7127 | reverse complement strand
GAACCCCCGACCTGCTGATTACAAATCAGCTGCTCTACCAACTGAGCTACACCAGCGAATTTGTTTGTATTTCCGAGTGCTTATATACTATACCATACGGATATTGTTTTGTCAACACTTTTTTTCAAATTTCTTAACTTTTCTTTCAGCCTCTTTTTTTACTGTTTACATTAATCACAATGCCAATAGATGTTTACTTATATTTTGTGCGTTTAATGGTAAGAATAGGATTGAGGTGTTATTTATGTTTTTAAAAGATTTTGTTGTTGAAACTCCGCAGGCTATTGATTATGAGCCAAAAACCTCAAAAGGGCATGGCTTTTCGTTTTACTACAAATTAATTTTTCTCTATTTTCTAAATATAATTGACTGGATTTGCACAGAGGTGCTTATCGGCAGTGGTCGATTTTATGAAGCAAATCCGATTATGCAGCCGGTGCTGCAAAATTTTTGGATGACATTGTTAATCAAAGGTATTCTTCCTCTTGTGCTTGTCCTTGGATGTGCGCTTATTTATAAGCTTGCAAATGTCGAACAGGGAACAATAACAAATGTTCTGCTTTACATCGGAATAATTGCTTATGCGTTGGTTAATCTTTGGCATATTTTAAATTTTGTATTGCTCTTTTTGACAAATTAATGTAAAATAATATGAGCGATTTTTAGAATATTACGAAAGGAGTGATTGTTTTGCCTGCTTTGTCGGTGCGTAATCTTACAATGACATTTATTGAGAGAAATCTTTTTACAGATGTTTCTTTTGATGTTGAGGATAAAGATAAGGTTGGATTTATCGGAGCTAACGGCGTTGGCAAAACAACGCTTTTTAAGATTATAAACGGCGAGATTTCACCGGTGTCGGGTACAGTTTCTTTTGCCAAGAATACAAAAGTAGGATATATGGAGCAACACGCTTGCAACAACCCAGCTGTTACTGTGTTTAATGAGCTTTTGTCGGTTTTTGATTATCTTATGGATATGGAAAATGAAATTGCACAGCTTACTGCTGAAATTGACAGGGGTGCAGACAATCTTGACAGTCTTGTTGAGCGCCAAACCGCCCTGATAGAGCGGTTTGAAAGCCTTGATGGTTTGACTTACCGCAGCCGTACACGTTCAGCGCTTATCGGGCTTGGTTTTTCTGAGTCGGATTTTGAAATGCCTGTCGGCAACTTAAGCGGCGGTCAGCGTTCAAAGCTGTGCCTTGCAAAGCTGTTGCTTTCTCAGAGCAATATGCTGTTGCTTGACGAGCCTACAAACCATCTTGATATTGATGCTGTCAACTGGCTTGAAGGCTTTTTGAAGGATTTTAAGGGTTCAATGATAATCATAAGCCACGACAGATATTTTCTTGATAATGTTACCAACAAGACGATTGAACTTGAACATAACAGGGCAATGTGTTACAAAGGGGCATACTCTGAATTTATCAAGAAAAAAGAGGCGTATAACGAATCAATAAAAAGCAAATACGAAAATGATTTAAAAGAAATAAAACGAATAGAGGGAATTGTTGAACAGCAAAAGCGATGGAATCAGGCTCATAATTATATTACAGCTGCAAGCAAACAAAAGGAAGCCGACCGCATAAAGGCACAGCTTGTAGCGCCTGACAGCGAGCTTGAAACAATGCGGATGCATTTTGTTCCAAGGTGTGAAAGCGGAAACGATGTTTTGATTTGCAGAGGTATTTCAAAGTCGTTTGATGACAAAAAGCTGTTTGATAATGTTGACCTACATATTAGAAAAGGCGAGAGAGTATTTATTCTGGGCGCAAACGGATGCGGAAAAACTACGCTTTTCAAAATACTTACGGGAAAATATCCGCAAGACAAGGGCGAATATGATTACGGCGCAAATGTTATGGTGGGGTATTTTGACCAGATGCAGCAGAATCTTGACTTGAGCAAGACTGCAATAGACGAGATTTGGGATTCGTTTCCTAATATGACTCAAACTGAGGTGCGCAGTGCGCTTGCTTCATTTTTGTTTAAAGGGGAAGAGGTATTCAAGCCTCTTTCCAAGATGAGCGGCGGTGAGCGTGCAAGAGTCTCTCTGCTAAAATTGATGCTGAAGGGCGGAAATCTGCTGCTTTTGGACGAGCCTACTAACCATCTTGACGCATCGTCACGAGAGGAACTGGAAAAAACTCTCCTTGATTACAGCGGAACGTTGCTCATTATCAGTCACGACAGATATTTTATTAACAAAATTGCCGATAGGATTCTTGTTTTGTCGCAGGACGGAGTAAAGGAATATCTCGGCAACTATGATTATTATGTTGAACATATGACAACCGATAAGGTTGAAGCTGTCAAGGATAATCAGGGAAAAAAAGAAAAGCCCGTGAACGATTACTTTTTGCAAAAGCAAAGACAGAGTGAGGAGCGCAAACGTCAAACCAAGCTAAAAAAGGCAGAGGAAGAGATAGAACGTCTTGACTTTGAAATTGCAAATTTGCAGGAATTGCTTGCGAGTGACGAGGTCGCCGCAGATTACGAAAAGTTAATTGAACTGACAAATCAGCTTGAATCTTTGCAACAACAGCAAGAAGAGCAGTATGAGATTTGGGAAGAAATGTTAGAATAAAAGCTTTATAGAACAAAGATAAACAGCAGATACGGCAGTTGTGCCGTATCTGCTGTTATCAATATTAGATAATTAAATTTTAAACTTGAAAATTATTAAAAAATTCTATTGACTCTGACGTAACGTGATAGATTAAAATTGAATTACATGGGAGGGATAAATTATGCGAACAGTAAAAGAAATCAGCAAAATCACAGGTGTTAGTGTGCGCACACTACATTACTATGATGCAATCGGGCTTTTGAAACCTACGAAAGTAACTGAAGCAGGCTATCGAATGTATGACGATACAGCGCTTAGCCGTTTGCAAAATATTTTATTGTTTCGTGAATTACAGTTTCCTTTAAAAGAAATCAAAGTAATTCTTGACAACCCCGTTTTTGACCCAACAGAAGCAATTGCTCAGCAAATAGAGTTGTTAGAATTACAATATAAGCACATAGGGGAACTCATTGCCTTTGCCCGTGAAATTCAAAACAAAGGAGTAACAACAATGAATTTTGATGTTTTCGACAAGAACGAAATTGAAAAGTATAAAGCGGAAGTCAAAGCAAAATGGGGCGATACTAAAGCGTATCAAGAGTACAAACAAAAGGATATTGCTCAAAATGAAGGCAGTTATAGCAAGATTGCAAACGAACTAATGACAATCTTTTCAGAATTAGGAGGATTAAAGTATTTAACTCCTGATTCCGATGAAGTACAAAGTAAAATCTCCGCATTACAGAAATTTATAACCGATAACTATTATGTATGTACAAATGACATCTTTAGTGGTTTGGGTGAAATGTATGTATGTGATGAACGCTTTAAGAATAATATTGACAAAGCAGGCGGAGATGGTACTGCTGAATTCGTTAGCCGGGCTATTTCTGTGTATTGCTCTAATTAAGAAGCGGACAAGTGACTTGGAGCGGATAAACCAATTGGTAAAAGTATAGTTTCTTCAATTTTTATTCAAAATTAAATATACTTACTAAAATAATCCGAGGCGTACATTTTTAATGTGCCTCGGATTTTTATAATACTATGGGCTATTAGAACACTTTATAATGATAAACCTGTACATCATTTTGAGTTGCGAAAAAAAATTTAAAAATTCTAAAGAACACTATTGACAGTCAAATGAACTTGTGATATAATCTGATAAACTTAATGAAAAAGGAGGCTTGGTCCAATGGATAAATTTGTTCCGGGAACAAATATACCCTACAGCAGTGGGGGAACATTTGCACAATTTGTGCCGCTTATTCAAATGACAGACGGACTGACGTTAAGTCAGGTGTGCTCACTGACAGGGCTTGAGCCGTCAACAATTCAAAACTGGGTAAAGCGTAAGTTTGTATCACGTCCTGTAGAGAAAAAATACAGAGAACGCCAGCTTGCAAGAATTTTACTTATATCTGCATTGAGAAATTCTATGAAAATCGACAGAATAGGCGAGCTTATGTCAATGGTAAACGGCGATGCAGACGACACAAGCGACGATATTATATCGGAGGAGCAAATGTATGACTATCTGTGTGAGGTAATAGCCAAAACAGATGACGGTGCCGCGCCGATTGATAAAATCCCACAGCTTGTAAGCTCGGTTACAAAGAGTTACACTCCGCCAAGTAAAATGGCGGAAGAAAGACTCAAAGACGCTCTAACCGTAATGGTATGTGCATACATATCAGGAAAATATAAAGATGAGGCAGACAGCCTCTTTTGTAAAATGAAGGAGAAATAATTTATGGAAAAGTTAAAAAAAATCAATGTTAAAAAAATCATTATCCCTGTGGTAATCATAATTGTAGCACTTGTTGTGGCACTGAACAGCTTTGTTGTTGTAGATGCAGGTCATACGGGTGTGGTAGTTACATTGGGAAGTGTAAACGAGGGCGTTTTGCAGGAAGGTATACACGCAAAAATTCCATTTGTGCAGTCTATAGTAAAAATAGATAACCGTATTCAAAAGCTTGAGGTAAACACAGAGGCATTCTCAAAGGATCTCCAAAGCGTAAATACGGTGCTTGCGATAAACTATCGTGTTGATACCGCTAAAAGCTATAGTATATATAAGAATATAGGCGCAAACTACGAAGAAGTACTTGTAGTACCTGCTGTCAATGAAGTTTTAAAGGCAATTACCGCTACATATACGGCTGAGGAAAGTGTTACAAACCGTGCACTTGTTTCTGACGGCTTGGTTGAAGGTCTTAACGATAAGCTTAATAATATAGGATTGTATGTTACTGATGTTAATATTATTGACTTTGATTTTTCCGAGGCATTTATAACGGCTATCGAGGAAAAGCAGGTTGCACAGCAACAGCTTTTAAAGGCTGAAACCGAAAAACAAACTGCAATCACTAATGCCGAGGCAAAGGCGGAGTCAGTTAAGATAAAGGCTGAGGGCGAAGCAGCAGCCAACAAAAAAATCAGTGATTCACTTACCGACAAGATTATTGAGAATAAGAAACTCGAAAAATGGAACGGCGAGCTTCCGCAGGTTCAGGGAAACGGCGGTACCATTATTGACATTGGCAGTGTTCAGGAGTAATTAAGTTATCTCAATATAGTTTGCAATAAATCAAGCGTCTGTTTG
>DKXL01000035.1:3264-3831 GCA_002493005.1 Ruminococcaceae bacterium UBA7127 | reverse complement strand
CATAAATCAAGCGTCTGTTTGATTATGATTAAGTAGCAAAAGCCCCGATTTTTTATCGGGGCTTTTAAAATTATATACTTTTAATTGAAGATTAGAATTCTTGATGTTACTAGTTCTTAACGGTGAAAAGAGCCTCGTAAGCAAGGGAGAAAAAACAATTAGGTGCGTAAATCTTGCACTTGATTGATAAACTAAAAGTGGTTGTTTAGGTATCAAGAACATATTTGCCTTTTGTTCCATCTGCATTGATATAGTATCCATCTATAATAGTGCGAAAACCGCCACCGAAACTCCAGCCATTCTCTTCAATAAAACCAATGAATTTATCAAAAAAGTCATCCTCTGAAACTTCTTCAGAAACTGTAACGCAACCTTGAATTTCTATTTCCTTTATCACTGAAAGTACCTCCTAAAATTTCGATTTGTCAATGCATGCGGTATGCTGCAACGATTGTCTTTTAATTGTATTGTACTACAATATCTGCGTTTACACAAGAAAAAAGAAGCCTCTCTTGTATTGGTATACAAAAGAGGTATCTTTTGTGGCCCGCCCGAAGGGATTTGAAC
>DKXL01000035.1:0-2966 GCA_002493005.1 Ruminococcaceae bacterium UBA7127 | reverse complement strand
TGGCCCGCCCGAAGGGATTTGAACCCCCAATCTCCAGAATCGGAATCTGTTGCGTTATCCGGTTGCGCCACGGGCGGTTATTATAATAATGATAGAGTATTTTTTACAAGAGTCAGTTTGTCTTACAAAAAAGCAGGGGACGGAGAACCGTCCCCAAACGTATCTAAAATAAGAAGTAACACAATTAATTACTCAAATTCGATGTCGCCTTCGTACTTTTTCTTGAACATATCAAAAACTGTTTCGAGAATTTCATCGTCATCAATACTTACATATTCTTCGGTTTCTTCGTCAAGTGCATTGATTTTGAGAATTACAACTTCGTCTGCATCCTCGTCATTTTCAATGAGAACAATATATTCGTCGCCGTCATACTCAATTACGTCCAAAAACTCGAATTCAACCTCGTTGCCCTCATCATCAGTAAGGGTAATCAAAGTGCCCTCGTTTTCAAAGTCCTGCATCATTTCTTCGTTGTTAGCCATAACATATTCCTTTCCGAAAGCATTAGCAATTAATGCTTACTTAAACGTCTTTTGTTAGTTTAACACAAGTATACTCTAAAACCACAATAAAATCAATAGTTTTATTGTGTTGATTTGATTTTATGTTAATGAGTTGCGTACTTTTAAGCTGTATTATTCTCTCACAATACTTACACGCCTATTTGTTATCCAAATTTTATATGTATTGACTGTTAATCCTTTTTAAAAAATATGAAAAAATTACAAATTATAAATTGAAATTAACAACATACAATACTATTGCGGTGATAAATCGAGAGGTCGAAACGCCGCTTAAATATAAAATTTATAGAAGTTTAAAATTAAAAAAAGGAGAAAACAACTATGTCAAGTAACAACAATCAGCTTAACGTGCCACAGGCAAAGGAAGCTATGGAGCGTTTTAAGATGGAGTGCGCAAACGAAGTAGGCGTAAACCTTAAGCAGGGCTACAACGGCGATATCTCTGCTCGTGAAGCAGGTTCAGTCGGCGGCCAGATGGTTAAAAAGATGTTACCCGTACGAAACAAGTCTTACATACGCAATAACCGAAATGTCGAGGGACACCGTCAGGAGGTTACATATCAGGTAAGAGTAACCTATTAAAAACGGCCTGCCTATCGCATTTTTAAAGAGTTATAAAGTAATAAACACCACTCCCCGAAAGGCAGAAATCACCCTCAGCCTTTCGGGAATATTTTTATAAAATCTGACACCAATAATAATTATATGATGATACAACTGCGAAATCCGAAAAAATCAATGAAATTTTGTAGATGTATTGCTTAACCTGAAAGGATATGTTAAGTATGAATTTTCATATCAGTGAAGAACATGGTATTAAAAACTTTGGTGTGATTTAGCTTTAATCGCTTGATATTATTTTTGATTGCGAATATA
Organism: Ruminococcaceae bacterium UBA7127; assembly: GCA_002493005.1. Classification (GTDB taxonomy): domain Bacteria; phylum Bacillota; class Clostridia; order Oscillospirales; family Acutalibacteraceae; genus Ruminococcoides. The sequence goes on along the minus strand of DKXL01000035.1, from coordinate 1,563 downwards.
ATAAAAATATAAACTGTCTGATTATTGGAGAGCTTGTAATGACATATGAAGAAATTAAAAATATAATATCACAGGGCGAAGGGATGAATATTGAGTTTAAGAAGTCCACAACCGATATTACTAAAGATGTTTATGAAACGGTTTGTGCTTTCTCAAACCGTGAAGGCGGTCACATTCTGCTCGGTGTTAAAGATGACGGTACGGTTATCGGAGTGGACAGAAACCGTGCAGAGAGAATTAGGAGCGATTTTGTTACATCAATCAATAATCCGAATAAAATGTATCCTCCGCTTTACCTGACGATTGAAAATATTGAATATGATGATAAGCTGATTATTTATATTTTTGTTCCCGAGAGTACGCAAGTTTGTCGTTGCGGCGGCAGGATTTTTGACAGAAACAACGATTCGGATATAGACATAACTAATTCAGGAGATTTGGTATTTAAGCTGTATTCAAAAAAGCAGGGCACATATTTTGTGAATAAGGTTTTCACTTGCTTTACAATGGATGATCTGCGTTCCGATATAATTGACAGAGCAAGAAGATTGTCAAGGCTGAGAAATAAAAATCATCCGTGGCTTACTATGACTGATGAAGAAATACTGCGCAGTTCAGGCTTGATTCTTAAAGACAGCGAAAAAGGCATTGACGGACTGACACTTGCGGCGATACTTCTTTTTGGTAAGGATGAAACTATAATGGCGGCTTTGCCGCAACACAAAACAGATGCAATTTTCAGAACCCAAAATACAGACAGATATGATGACCGTGATGTTATTATTACGAATTTATTTGATACCTTTGACAGGCTTATGGAATTTGGCAAAAAGCATCTGAATGATCCGTTTATTCTTGAGGGAGTACAGGCTGTAAGTGCAAGAGATGCGATTTTAAGAGAAATTTTCTCAAACAGCCTTGCACATCGTGATTATTCTACTGGCTATGTAGCAAAATTTGTTATTGAGAAAGACAGGATGTACACGGAAAACGGAAATTTGTCACACGGTCATGGTGAGTTGAAACTCGACAGGTTTGAACCGTTTTCTAAGAACCCGCCCATTGCAAAGGTGTTCAGAGAGGTGTCACTTGCCGATGAGCTCGGATCGGGTATGAGAAATACTTATAAATACACAAAGATGTACTCAGGCGGAGTTCCTGAATTTATCGAGGGTGATGTATTTAAGACAATAATTCCTCTATCCTCTGCGGCAACGAGTATGGTGGGACCAAGCACCACCCAAGACACCACCCAAGTCAGCACCCAAGTTGCCACCCAAGATAAGGTGAAAGAGGCAGTCTATAAAAAAATACTTGAATTTTGTGCTGACCCGAAAAGTAAAAAAGAGATTGCAGAGTATTTTCAATTAAAAAGTGCAAAAGAGTTTGGTAAGAGATATTTAAAACCACTCATTGATAACGGTTGTCTGGAGATGACAATACCTGATAAACCTACAAGCAGCAAGCAAAAATATGTGACTAAAAAGTAAAACATAGTTTTGAGTAATTATGATTTGCCAAGCAAGAGAGTGATATTGCTTGGCAATTTTTATATTTATCAAA
>DKXL01000023.1 GCA_002493005.1 Ruminococcaceae bacterium UBA7127 | reverse complement strand
TTTCTTAAACTAACCTATCTACCCGAATTAAAACACTCTGTTTGGTAATAATAGTAGCAAACGGAGGGTTTGCAGATGGATAAAAAGAAAAACACAAAAATGCTTAAACGACTGCTTGCTGTAATTACAGCATTCGCAATGTCACTTGTAATTGTGCACAACAGTTTAATAAGTGCCGATGCATTTGATACCGACTATGTCAACAAGGACGGAATGGCGCTGGGCTACAGCATTATCAACGGATATTCAAAGCTTTCTATTGAGCATAATCAGTACAAAGGCAATAAAATTGCGGTTTATTGCGGCCTTGATGTCACTAATCTATATACTATGGCTGCCGTGGGATTATATTACGTTACGCACGGGGTCGATATTGACAGAATAATGACCGATAACGAATATGCATTGGAGCATATAGAAAAGCTGGACAGTTACCTCAAAAATGCAGGCATAAAAAACGACAGGGCAATGGAAAGTAAACCGCTAATATTAGAATATGCCAAGAGAGTGCACAGCTGTTACGATACGCTTGGACTTTATATTATTGACGCTACTGATAAATATGCGCTTGAGCTTATGGAGAAGAATTATGTGGATTTTGTGCTTGACGGAGGATGCGTTCCGCGCAATCTCAAGGACTTGAATATGGACGGCAAGTCTGATAAGTCAGATGCATTGATGATTCAGAAATATCTTGTAGATATAATTAACTTTAGTGATGATGACAAGCACGAGTACGCAAAATTTGTCTGTGATATTGATGGTGACAAAGAGGCTGATATCAGAGATGTCACAACGCTTTTAAAAGATAATTTTTAGTTCGGGTATATTTGTCGCACCAACGCTAAGTAACGGTAGCCCGGTGCAAACATATTTCTAAATCTAACGCAGGAATCGACTGGTGTTTGTATTAATTTCGGGCGTAAAAGGTTATTTTCATAACAAACCTGTCTGCCCGAAATGGATGCAACGTCACGTTGCTTTTTTAGTTCGGGTATATTCCTCGCACCATAGCTTAGTAACGGTAGCCCTGTGCAAACATTTTTCTATATCTAACGCAAGATTTCCTTTTACTTTGCTATAATTTCGGACATTTACGGTTATTTTCTGCACAATTCTACCTGCTCAAATTGGATGCAACGTCACGTTGCCGACGTTATGTCGCATTATTTTTTCTTTACGCTTGACATATAAATTTTTAGTGTTATAATAATCAATAATATTGTTTTATATACAACAATCAGCAATAAAACAATATAACAAAATTTAAAGTTGTTCGGAGGTGATTTTGTGCATAATTGTCCCGAAATCAAGAATTCAATCGGTCACGAAATTAAAGCCCTAAATCACATAATGCAGAGAAATATGCTTGCGGCTGCCGACAAAGCAGGGGTTGACAAGATTACTATAATGCACGGATGGATTATCGGCTATCTGTATGACCATCAAAATACAGATATGTACCAAAAGGACATTGAAACTTCATTTGCAATTTCACGTTCAACAGTAACCAACATAGTTAAACTTATGGAGAAAAAAGGGTACATAAAAAGACAAAGCGTAGAGAGTGACGCAAGGTTAAAAAAGCTGTTGCTTACTGAAAAAGGAATTGAAATGTACGGCGCAATTCACAGCGCAATTATTGAAAATGAAAACCGTTTCAACAGTATTCTTACTGACGAAGAGCGCGAACAGTTTTTTGTTTTGATAAAAAAACTGAGAAACGGTATCGAGCAGAAAAGCAATTAAAAAACGTAAAGGAGTAGCATAATGATAAAAACCTTAGCAAAAAACATCAGAGGCTTTGTCAAAGAGTCAGTTTTAACCCCTTTTTTTATGGTGCTTGAGGTCGTTGTTGAAACAATAATTCCCTTTCTAATGGCAACAATGATTGATAAGGGCGTTAATAAGGGCGATATGAATCAAATTCTTATATCAGGCGGACTTATGGGTATATGTGCAGTTATAGGCTTGTTTGCAGGAACAATGGGAGGAATCTACGGAGCCAAAGCATCCGCAGGATTTGCACGCAACCTTAGACGTTCAATGTTTGAAAACATCCAGTCTTTTTCGTTTGCAAACATCGACCGTTATTCAACAGCCGGACTTGTAACACGTATGACCACCGACGTAACTAACCTTCAAATGGCGTATCAAATGATGCTTCGTATGTGCTTTCGTGCGCCGTTCTCGCTTGTGTGCGCAATGGTAATGACATTTGTTATTAATGCGCGCCTGGCAAGCATTTATCTTGTTGCAACGGTGTTGCTGTCGATTGTACTTATTTTTCTTATGAAGGCTACATACAAATATTTTAACCAGGTTTTTGAAAAATACGATGAGCTTAACGCAAGTGTGCAGGAAAATGTATCTTCAATCCGTGTCGTAAAGGCTTTTGTACGCGAAGACCACGAGGTTAAAAAATTCAATAAGGCGGCAAATAATGTTTACAGACTTTTTGTAAAGGCAGAAAACGCAATGGTTTCTGTATCGCCTATAATGATGTTTACGATTTATGGTTCAATAATTGCCATCAGTTGGTTTGGCGCAAATATGATTGTCAGCAACACACTTACCACAGGCGAGCTGACAAGTATGCTCACATACTGTATGAATATTCTTATGAATTTGCTTATGGTGGCAATGATATTTGTTATGCTTACAATGAGCCTTGCGAGCGCCAAGCGTGTATCTGGCGTGCTTAATGAAAAGTCAACTCTTTCAAATCCGCAAAATCCTGATTATAATGTCGAGGATGGCAGTATAGAATTTGAAAATGTGTATTTTAGCTATAACAGCACAGCCGAAAAGCCGGTGCTCAGTAACATAAACCTCAGCATCAAATCAGGTGAAACAATCGGTATTATAGGCGGTACAGGCAGCTCAAAAACAAGTCTTGTAAACCTTATCGGCAGACTTTATGACGTCAGCAGGGGTTGTGTAAGGGTTGGTGGCAAGGATGTACGCTCATATGACATTGAAACTCTTCGTGATGAGGTTTCTGTTGTGCTTCAGTCAAATGTGCTTTTCAGCGGAACAATTCTTGATAACCTCAGATGGGGCAATCAGAATGCTACTGAGCAGGAGTGCATAGAAGCCTGCAAGCTTGCCTGTGCTGATGAATTTATAGGCAGTTTCCCTGATAAGTACAACACCAAAATTGAGCAGGGAGGAGCGAATGTATCAGGCGGTCAAAAGCAGCGTCTTTGCATAGCCAGAGCACTGCTCAAAAAGCCCAAAATACTTATTCTGGACGATTCAACAAGCGCAGTTGACACTGCAACGGATGCTAAAATCAGAGAGGCGTTCAAGAGTAAAATCCCTAATACTACTAAGATTATTATTTCTCAGCGCATTTCAAGTATTGCTCATGCAGACAGAATTATCGTTATGGACGACGGTGAAATAAGTGCTGTGGGCACACATGAACAACTCGTTGAGAGCAGTCCAATTTACAATGAGATTTACACTGCTCAGACAAGCGGCAGCAGGGATTTTGATGAGAAAGGAGAGATGTAATATGCCGGGACCTCATAGCAGAAACAGAGGACCTGCACCAAAGGTTGAAAAACCGATGCAGACGCTTAAAAGACTTATTTCAATCATCTTCAAGAAATACAAAATCCAAATGATTATAGTGTTTTTGTGCATAATTGTCAGTGTTTTGGCAACTGTTCAAGGTACACTCTTTATACAGAATTTGATTGATGATTACATCACTCCGATGATTGGTGCAAAGAATCCTGATTTTTCACCACTGCTCGGTGCAATCACGCGTGTTGCCGTGTTCTACTTGCTCGGTGCAGGTGCTATGTACACCTATTCAAGAATTATGGTTTATGTAACTCAGGGCACAATGCGTGATTTGCGCTGTGAGATTTTTGAGCATATGGAAAGTTTGCCAATCAAGTACTTTGATACCCATTCTCACGGCGACATTATGAGTGTATACACTAATGATGTTGACACTCTGCGCCAAATGGTCAGTCAGAGTATGCCGCAGATTTTTTCAAGTATAATTACAATCATTGCAGTTTTAATCAGTATGTTCAGCCTTAGTATTCCGCTTACGCTCGTAACGCTCGGTATGGTTGTGTTGATGATGTTTGTAACCAAGATGCTTGCAGGCAAGAGCGGCAAGTATTTCCTTGCACAACAGCAGGACATAGGAACAGTAAACGGATATATTGAAGAGATGATGGCAGGTCAAAAGGTTGTTAAGGTGTTTAACCACGAAAAGAAGTCTATTGAGGAGTTTAATGAACTCAATGATAAGCTTTTTAACAGCACCAACAATGCAAACAAGTTTGCTAATATTTTGATGCCAATCAACGCACAAATAGGTAACATAAGCTATGTGCTTTGTGCAATCGTCGGCGGCTTGCTCGCACTCAGTGGCTTTGCAGGATTTACTCTCGGCAAGCTCGTCAGCTTTTTGACATTTAACAAGAGCTTCAGCCAACCGATAAATCAGGTCAGTCAGCAGTTTAACAGTATTGTTATGGCTCTTGCAGGTGCAGAACGAGTATTTAAACTCCTTGATGAAAAAACTGAGGAGGATAATGGCTATGTTACGCTTGTAAATGCCAAGCGTGAAAACGGCAAGCTTGTTGAAACCGACGAACGCACAGGTTTGTGGGCATGGAAGCATACTCACAGTGCAACGGGTGAAACCGAGTACAAAGAGCTTTGCGGTGCACTTGTTATGGACGATGTTGACTTTGGTTATACAGATGAAAAAATCGTGCTTCACAATATTGATCTCTATGCAGATCCGGGTCAAAAAATTGCCTTTGTAGGTTCAACAGGTGCAGGTAAAACTACTATAACAAACCTCATAAATCGTTTTTATGATATTCAGGACGGAAAAATCCGTTACGACGGTATAAACATCAATAAAATCAAGAAAAGCGATTTGCGTCGTTCACTGGGTATGGTTTTGCAGGACACACATCTGTTTACAGACACAGTAATGGAGAACATTCGTTACGGCAGACTTGATGCGACTGACGAAGAAGTAATAGCAGCGGCAAAACTTGCCAATGCAGACAGCTTTATTCGCAAACTGCCTGACGGCTACAATACAATGCTAAAGGGTGACGGCGGCAACTTGAGTCAAGGTCAGCGCCAAATGCTCTCAATCGCAAGAGCAGCTGTTGCAGATCCGCCTGCACTCATTCTTGATGAGGCAACCAGTTCAATAGACACGCGTACTGAGCGTATTGTGCAGGAAAGTATGGATAATCTTATGCGCGGAAGAACTACGTTTGTAATTGCTCACCGCTTGTCAACAATTCATAATTCCGACTGTATTATGGTTCTGGAGCATGGCAGAATTATCGAACGCGGTACTCACGATCAGCTTATTGAACAAAAAGGCAGATACTATCAGCTTTACACGGGCAAAACAGCATAACGTCGGGCGGCTTTTTGCCGCTCGATTTATAATATGGTTTTGTCAAATTAAAAATTTTATCATACTAAAACTAAGGAAAATTTTATGAGAAAGTCTGTTTATAAATTAATTGTTCTTGTGATGATTAGTTGCCTTCTTTTGTGCTCCTGTTCCGTTACAATAAATGAACAAAGCCCGCCCCAAAAGGACAGTAATACATTGTCAGTTCATTATCTTGACGTGGGGCAGGGAGACAGCATTTTTGTTGAATTGCCGGGAGGCAGTTCAATGCTCATTGATGCAGGTGTTTCAAGACTGGGAGAAAGCATTACAAGTTATATCAGTTCATTGGGTTATGATAAGATTGATTACCTTATTGCAACGCATCCTCATGCTGACCACATAGGTTCAATGGCTTATATAGTTGACAATATGGATATCGGAGAAATCTATATGCCAAAGGTCAGCACCAACACCAAGACATTTGAAAGCTTGCTTGAGTCCATATCATCAAAAGGCTTAAAGATTAAAACGGCATCGGCAGGTGTTAATATTATAGACGACGAACAAATTGTTGCAGATATTGTTGCTCCTGTCAAAATTGATGATGATGAGCTTAACAACTGTTCTGCGGTAATCAAAATAAAATTTAAAAACACATCTTTTTTGTTTACAGGCGATGCTGAAAAAGAAGAATTAGAGGATATAACGGCAGATATTTCTGCTGATGTTCTCAAGGTTGGCCATCACGGAAGCCGTACATCAACTGGCAAAAAATTTCTTGCAATGGTAAACCCCGAAATAGCAGTAATTTCGCTTGGTAAGGATAACGATTACGGTCATCCTCACAAAAACACAATAAAATGCTTAAATAAGATTAATGCAGAAATTTACAGAACGGATAAAGACGGAACAATTATTGTAACGTCTGATGGACAGGAAATAAGCGTACAAACCGGTGGAATATCAATGGTAAGAGGAGAATGATATGAAAAAATTTACAATAGACAGAATAGAGAACAGCAAGGCAGTCCTCGAGTGTGAAAACGGCGATTGCGTATCGCTTGATGTAACGTCGCTGCCCAAAAAGATCAAAGAAGGCGATGTGTTGTATTTTGAAGAAGGAAGCTATTTCCTTGACAAAGAAGAAACTGAACATCGCAAGAAAAAAATACAAAATCTGATGGATTCACTTTTTGAGTAATTGTCTGAAAACAATAAATAAAAACGGGAAGCGGCGCCTTTGCCGCTTCCTGTAAATTTAAAAAAATACAAAAAAATTTGTAATTTTATATTGACAACAATTTCTATCTATGATATAATACCAATCGTTGAGTTGAGAAACCAACCACAATAAAATAATCTGCGAGTGTGCTGGAATAGGCAGA
>DKXL01000033.1 GCA_002493005.1 Ruminococcaceae bacterium UBA7127 | reverse complement strand
CATAACATTCGCATATTTTGCTATTAGAATATATTATGACTTTTTTGTGCACTATAGCTAATTTAACATATACACTATATTGTGTGTATGTTATTATCTACTTATTGCAGGTTTGTATCAAAAATTATGCCGCTGTCAGTGCAAAGCACGACAGCGGCATAATTTAATATGAAGTTATAAAATTAAATCTAAAACAACACCTAATCCGATGCTGAATTATTTCCATTAGAATTTTTTCTTAATAACCTTTATGCTATTTTCGATTTAAGATTTTCCTCAATTTCTTTGTCAGGCCAATAGCCCCAGGACTCAATGATTTTACCGTTTTCCACCTTGAAGTTTTCCAGAGCCTCGAATGTAATATGCTTTCCGGTTGCCGGAATTCCCATACAGGTGCCTGTGTGGATACCGTCATAGAGGACATGAGTAGCTACCATTTCACCTTCTGCAAAAACATCAAGTACTTTTACAGTCAGATTAGAAAACTGTTCTGCAACAATTTTCAAAATACCGACGGCACCTGAGTTGCTTCTTGCTGAGGCAGGACTGTGGTCAATATAATTTTCTGCAACACATTTCATTACATAGTCAAAGTTTTTGTTGGTATAGCCGTCTTCAAAAAACTTAACAACAATATCTTTTGGTGACAAACAATATACAAATTTACAGATTTCTCTGTCTTCTCCTTGATAATTACCAACACCCTCGCTGAGCTTAATAAAGCCGCATCGTTTCATTACTTTAGCCGATGCAAGATTATCTGCAAGGCAGATACCGGTCATTTCTGTAATGCCGAATTGTTTCATAATCACAGGCAAAAAGGCTGTTACAGCTTCGGTTGCAAAGCCCTGCTTGATGTAATTTTCGCCTATGTGGTAACCCACTTCCCACGTACCGTCATCAAACGGAACTACCTGCACATAGCCGATGTATGTACTGTCTTTTAAAAGCACAGGATAGACAAGAGGCCCGTTGCCTGACTTGTAGCAACCCATCAAAAATTCTACTGTTTGTGCCGCTTCTTCAACTGTTTCAAACACTTCGTCAGGTACAAATCTGCGATTATCTTCATCTAACGAATTCAAGTGGACTTCCATAGCCATATTCATATCAAATTCGGTAATTATAAGTCTTTTAGTTTCAATTTTCATTGTAATATTTCCTTTCATTAATTATATCATTTTGCAGACGTAACCGCACTACAAGCCCTTTGTATAACCGTAATTACAAGTATTTTGACTGTGCTGATATGATATAATCCGGAAATTTCAAGTTTTAAGCCTTTGCCGAAAATCTAAAGCTATTCAAAAGATTTTAGACTATTTGCAAATAACAAGCTCGCTCTTCATTCCGTTAAGTTCAATAACATTTTCCGAGTCCGGTGTGCTGAAATCGTCTGCATTTTTTCCGTTTATTTCATACGAAATGCTTGTGCCGATACCCTTTTTAACTGCGGTAAATTCAGCATTTTCCGGAACAGAAATTCTTGAAGTTGCCGAAATCTGATTAACCTCAACAGCACCGCTGAGAGTATTGCACACAATGTTCATATCGAGATTGCAATTTATCTCAAGTGTGCCGACAAAGCCGTCAATCGAAACATTATGTGTTTTTGTTTCAAGCTCTAAATTTTCGCAGTTCAGATTCCTAACTTCAATTTTGCCTGCATTTATTGACGCTTCAATTCTGTCGATATACTGACTGGGGAGCTGAACAAAAATCATCACCTGCTCCTTTGCGTTTGCCTCGGTCATACCATTTTTGCGGCTGATGTCAATATCGATGTGATTTTTGTTGTCGTCAATCTTCACCTTAAAATCACTCTGAAGTGTTGCAAGTGTGTTTGATGCAAGGCGAACACGGATTTTTTCCCCCTCATAACCTGACAGAGCAAGGGTATTTGCACCGCCTAAGTTCATATCATAACGCTTGATGTTGTCAATGTCATATTCGGTTACGCTTTCATATAAATAGTCGGTTTGATTTTTCTGTGTTTTTTCATTTGAAAGCAGTTCGTCAACGGAAACATTGAACAGCGTTGATATAGCAAGCATATTTTCAATATCCGGAATACCTGTATTATTTTCCCACTTGGTGATAGCCTGTCTTGAAACTCCGATTTTTTCAGCCAGCTTTTCCTGTGACATACCTGACTGCTTACGCATTGATTTTAATTTTTCTGCAAATGTCATATTGATGACCTCCTTAATTTGTTGACTCAATTATAGAAAACCTTGCTTTACAAAACAAGAAATTATGGTTTACATTGGCATAATTTTTCGCTACTTTGCGTAGCATTTGGCTTGTTTACTGCTTTTTTTGCAAAAATTTTCAAAAATAATTTCTCTATAAATATGATACCTTATAATCCAATTTTTGCAAGCCATTCTTTTAAACTTATTTCAGAACTTTTCTTTCTGAACTCGTCTTTTATTTTACCATCCTCAAGATAAATGATTCTGTCGGCTCTTTGTGCAACCTTTGCGTCATGAGTTACAAGCATTATTGTGGTGCCGTCAAAATTTATCTGCTCCAAAATATCCATAACCTCTTTTGTTGATGATGAATCCAGTGCACCCGTAGGCTCATCGCCGAACAGAATATCGGGATGATTTATCATAGCCCTGCAAATTGCGGCTCTTTGAAGCTGTCCTCCCGACACCTTTCGTATGTCATGATCTGCAACTGAAATAATACCCATTTTCCTCATCAGTGCTTCGGCATCAGCAACAATTTCTTTTCTTGACTTTTTACCAAGCTGAAAAGCAGGAAATACAATGTTGTCTGCAATAGAGAGATTTTTGATAAAGTTTGGTTTTTGAAATATAAATCCCATATGCTCAAGACGAAGCTTTTGCATTTCTTTATCGGTAAGAGCAGACAGATCACGATTGTCAAATAGAATTTGCCCCTTTGTCGGTCTGTCCATACCGCTGACAGAATACAACAGTGTTGATTTTCCGCAGCCGGACTGCCCCATTATCACAACAAACTCTCCTGTTTCGATTTGAAAACTAACGTCATTAAGAACACTATTGCCGTCAAAGCTTTTGCCAAGTCCTTTTATTTTAATTTTGTTTTTTGACATTTTTGCCACCCCTTAATCATTAAAATAGTCTTGAATATTGATTTTTTTGATACTTCTGCAAATTCCGTAGGTTACAGCAGTCAGAACCGCTGGCAGTAATGCCGGAATTACAAGATATTGCAAAAACGAAACGCCTGCAAATTCAATCTGTTTTAGTCCTACACCAAGCATCTCAAACAGCACACTTATCATATTATCGCCGAAAAGCTCTGCAAGCACTGCACCTGCAAAAGTGCCCAATCCTCCTGCTATCAGCACGGGATAAAGCTCTTGTCTGCAAATAACCTTAAACGGAATTCCCATTGTCCTTTTTGCCGCCAGAGTACCGCCTTGCCTTGCAATTCTAAGCTTCATAAAGAGTGTTACAATAAGAGCGGTCAAAACCGTTCCGATAAAGAATACAGCATATGCAGCCAGATTTACACGTGAGGACACTCCGCCCAAAGTTTGACCTACAAACTCCTCCATATTCTCAATACTATAGCCGCTGTTAAACTGTGCTCGTAAGCTGTCAACTGACTGCTGTAAAATTTTGCTGTCAGGCATATTTATATAATAGGTATATTTTTCTGCCGATTCTTCGGGGAATGAGCAAACCGTCTTTGCGGTTTTTCCGCCGCTTGTAACATCTTGATAAATTCCGCAAACTGTAAATTCTCTTTCTTCTCCGTTTACGATTAGAATAATTCTATCGCCCGCAGTTTTTTCTAAATCTTCGGATACAAGATATGAAAGTGCAATTTCTGTTGCGGCTTTTGGTTTTTCTCCGTACAGGTACTTTAACCCGCTTCCTGCACTTTTGCCGCTGTCGATATGAATACCTACAACTTCACCGTCATTTTTAAGTGCCTGCAAGCGCACTCTGCGCAAGGTTTCAATGCTTTCAATATTTCCCTGTTCCGCTTCATCGAGTAAAATTTCTTCGGCGGTTGAGTTTCGCTTTTCTAAGTCTGCGCCCTGTTCAACCTCCAACATCAAATCGCATATCGGACTGCCCATATAGGTTACAAACTGACTGCTCTCCATTGTCTGTACGGTTCTTATTGGTACTATGACTAAAAACGAAACAATCAAAAGCAAACCAAATATGATACCGTAACCCTTTCTGACTTCTTTGAGAGCTATGAGAAGATTTAACGGCATGTGCCTTGACTTATGCAAGCCATCTTTAACTTTTTTTGTTTTTTCAAAGCCTTTCTCTGTTATGAGCAAATCTGTTACACTTGATTTTTGCAGACGATTGAGGATTTTTCTTGTGAAAAGAAGTATAACTGCGTAAACTAAAGCACATACGAGCACAGCTAAAATAAAGCATCGAATATCAAGAGGCTGTTCCCCGAATGTACGGCTAATGTGCTCCGTAAGAAGTGTTGACAATAGCAACGAAAATCCAAAACCTGTTACACAGCCTGCCGCCATTAGTATTCTGATTTTTCCGAGATATAGCTTGCATATACCTTTTTGAGAAACGCCGATTGCTTTCATTGTTCCGATTTCACGCATATCGTCCTCAAGCTGTGCAAGTACCACATAACGCAGACATAAAACAGCAATGGCAATCAGCAAAACGCCTGTCAGTATAAACACCATAGCCATAATCAAGTCGGTAAGTGCACTCAGCAGAAAAATCATTGTGTATGTGATTGCCTGACCGTTTTTAGGCAGATTTTTGTCGCTCTGCTCATATGCCGTCTGATAATCGTCTGCAAGCGAGCTGTCAGTAAAGTAGGCTTCAATAAGATATTCTGTTTCGCCGACATCACCAAGCAAAGCGTTAAAATCTTCATCACTTATCAGAAATCTTGTTGACGAGCACAACGTTGAATTCATCTGTCCGTCGTACACATATGACGCTACTGTAAAGGTTTTTGTAACATCACCGTCCGACAGCGTTATTTTATCGCCCAATGCAATATCAAATTCATCAAGCAAAATCACGGGTATGCCGATTTCGCCTGTTTTTATTTTTAACTTATTTTTGTTTTCATCAAGCAAAACATCATACTTATCGTTTTGCTTTACAAGGCTTATATCAAGTCTGCAATCCGAAAGACTGAACTTATCTTTGCTTTCGTCGGATACCGTAAGTTCATTTCCGTTTACTGTAATCATAGGAACAGTCTGCCAGTACTCTATTCCCTCATAGCTTTTATTAAATTTGTCAATATCCGACTGTACAATCTCACCTTTGTGCATTTGCAGAAAGTGCGGAGGATTTGCAGTTTTATACATATCGTTAATTGATGTAAAAAGCTGTGTGAGCATAAGGGTAACTGTTACCGCTATGGTCACAGACAAACTCATAAACAGCAAAAGAATCAGATTACTTGTCGGATTTTTCTTAAAATCATTTTTTAATAGCTTAAAATACATAATTTTCTCCTTGCTCTATTGTAAACTGCGAATACTGCGGCTTCTGCCTATTGCAAATGCGGCAGGTATAATGCAGATACCCGACAACACAAGCATAAAGCCTATTCCTCTGCCTGTTCCTGTACCGATTAATATACCGATGCTGTTTGAGAGTATTCCGCCGTCGGAAAAGAGCGGTTCAAACACATAATCAGCGAGCACTCCGCTGAGTGCATAGGCTAATACCGTACCTGCCTGTGATAACAGACTGATAATTCCCCATACTCTGCCCTGCACTTCATTTGGAATATTTTTTCTGACAAGCACATCTGCACTTGTATTCATAAAGGGCAGGACGAGGAAAAACAGGAAAATGCCTGCACCTGTAACAAAAATGTTTTTGTTCACTCCTGCAAGAGCAATAAATACTCCGCTTAACATTGCTGCAACGCTCAAAACGGTTGCGTAATTCTTTTTAATGCCGAGTATACCAATGAACACACTGCCCACCAACATTCCGACAGCACAAATTGATTCCATAACGCCAACTGTTCCTGCATCACTTACTGCAAGAACCATAGGTGAAGTAAGCGTCTGCAAAATTCCTACAAAAAAGCAAACAAATGCCATCAGTATAACAAGTGTGCGAATTCCTTTATTTTTATTGATTTCGGCAAAACCGAGTCTGATTTCCTTTACAATGCTATGCCTTTCTTTCTTAACAGCTTTTCCTATAGATTTTCTGACGATTGCGACCGTTGTAACGGTAATCAGAAATGTTCCGATGTCAAGAAGTAAAATCAGACGAATATCTGCCACAGCAAGAAGTATGCCTGCCAGTGCAGGAGAAATTAAATATTTTGCATTTCCTGCTATTTGTACCATACCGCTTGCTTTTGCGTATTCCTCCTCGGTCAAAAGCTCTGTGATTGTAGCCTTAAAGGACGGATCAAGCAGAGCAACAAATACTGCGTTAAATGTAACTCCTAAAAATATAGGTATCATACTGTCTGAGCCTGTCTGTATATTCCACAGAACATACAAAAGGCCAAGTCCCGAGAACAAATCGCCGACAATCATTAACAGCCGTCTGTCATATCTGTCTGCAAGCACACCGCCGAGAGGACTTAACAGAATAGTGGGCAGATAAGCAAGCAGTGTAACCAAAGACACATATGTGGCACTGCCTGTTGTCTGATACACATAAACTGAAAGCGCAAAAGCCGTCATACCGCTTCCGATACTTGATATGAGTTCGCCGACCCATATCGTCAAAAATTTCTTCATTTTGTTTGCATCTCCTTTGTATTTGACGACCTCATTATAGGAAAATGCACCTTACAAAACAAGAACTTATAATTTACATTGATGGTTTTTTTCGCTACTTTAAGTAGCAAAGTGTAATTTTTGTTGATATGTAATGATTTATTGCTATTTATTAATCGTATTAAAGTAATATTTTAATTTTACATTACAAAGAACTCTTAACTCACTGTTTACTGTAGTCGATTTATATTAAAAAAGCGGCGGCAACGTGACGTTGCATCCAATTCGAGCAGACAGCTTGATGGTGTCAGAACTTCTCTGCCCGACTGTTTTCATTCAACCTAACGTCAAGTAAAAAAGTGTGCAAGTTTTTAAGCCTGCACACTTTGTTTTTTAATTCTTTTTCCGGAATAATTATCATTTTATTGAGCCAAATTAATTGTATCATATTTGATGTAATAATATGTTAGAATAGTTTAGCGATTTTTAATGTAATCATTTTTCTTGATTTCCATCTCAATAACATTCCATGGCTCTTTGTCAACCAATTCGGTTTTGACAAATCCAACTGATTTGTAGCATTTATAAGCAGAATCATTATTTTCAAATACGCCAATGGTAACCTTATCAACACCTAAAATTTCAAAGGCATATTTAAGTCCGGCGCTAAGCATCTGCTTTCCATAACCATTTCCACGAAGTGAATTATCCACAACTACCCAACCGAAACGAAGAATTTTATTATCTCCATTAATATATCTCATAATAAAATGACCAACCACACCATTTTCATCGTCAAAGGCTGTCCAAGGGTAAAAATTATCCGGTTCAACACAATCACCGTTATTTAATCTGTATTTTCGGTCAATCACGTCAGGGGCAATAGGAAAATCCCCAAACAATTTTCCGCCCCATTTTAAGAAAACAGTTTCGTCCTTTATCCATTCGGCTATTTTTTCACAGTCGCAACTTTTATATGGTCTTAATCTTAACATTATTACTGCTCCTTTCAAGCAAAAAGTATATCCGAAAAAACAAAAGCTCATAAATCGCATAGTAAGCAACGAAAAAATTATTGAATCATTGCGCACTTTCTGAATATACCTTCATTTCTAAGCCGGTGTCTTTAATCAGTATGTCCTTTGGGAACTTACTGAATTTATAGGTAACAAACAAATCACCTGCCGCACCCGACAAATTCATAATCTGAATGAAATAAACCACCCAAAACCAATTTTTTGGAACAAAGCAGCATGCCACCGCAAGAACAACGCCCCAAACGATAATCGGCGCAAGGGCAATTACTATGTATGATTTTTTATTAAAGAATTCGTCACAGCCGGCAAAGGCATACAAACCCGTAAAGCCGTACTTGACCTTTTTAGAACCATAATATTTCATGGTAATTCCGTGCACAAGCTCGTGCAAAATCAAATACACAATCATTCCGACTAATGAAATCACTAATTTTATCCATACTGTTATTAAACTTTCATCATTGCCTGAAATATATGAAAGCGGTACTATAAATGCTCCGATGATAACAAAAATCACCATCAAAATTAAGGCTACTATATTCACAATCAAAGCTGCCTTTTTATCCTTTTGAAGATTAACAGAATAAATTTCTCTGTAAGTTATGGGCAATTCAGACCTGCATTTTTTATCTTTAAAATCCACTTTTAATCTCCTTTTGTTCTTCATTTTGTTTGCATCTCCTTTGCATTTGATGACCTCATTATAGGAAAATGCACCTGACAAAACAAGAAACTTTAGTTTACATTGAAGATTTTTCTGCTACTTTAAGTGGCAGATTGTAATTATTTTAATTTCTCTGTAAGTTGTGAGCAATTTGGAACTGCATTTTAATTTTTAAAACCCATATTTTAAATCAACTTTTGTTATTTTTTCTGCTCATACACCAAATCACTGTGGCGGCAAGGGCTAACACAATGGTAGTTATAAGACTTGCTTCAATGCCGTATGCGCCGCCGTTCCATATATTATCACCTACAGATTGCATATTGAAGATAGCCGTAACGTTTTCATCGTTTCCGCTTAAATTCAATCCAAGCACACAGTACAGAATGGCGTTCCAGAAAGAGTGCAATCCACAGGCAACCCAAATGCTTTTAAATCGGATAGT
This sequence comes from Ruminococcaceae bacterium UBA7127, assembly GCA_002493005.1. Lineage (GTDB taxonomy): Bacteria > Bacillota > Clostridia > Oscillospirales > Acutalibacteraceae > Ruminococcoides. The sequence goes on along the minus strand of DKXL01000033.1, from coordinate 1,541 downwards.
AAGCAACGAAAAGATAATCGAAATCAACACAAGGTTGGCTACACCGATAACACCATAAATCGTGCCGCCATCAAACAGTGATGACCAATGCGGCATGATAAACAAAGCTGTACTTACCGCTATTGCAAACCAAGTCGGTGTCTTTTCTTTAAGCGTATGCAGCGCAATTCCTCGGCAGAGGATTTCTTCGGTTGCTCCCTGAACAATAAAACCGCCAAATAATAGAATAATCATAAGAATGTCAGCGCTTTTGAAAAGTCCGCGGAATACAATATTTCCAGTTAGTATTATAGCACAAACAGAAACAAAAAGCAAAATAATGCCTATAACAGCACCAATAAAATAATTGCCAAATCGTTTTGTTAATCCCATTTCGGAAAGGGGCTTTTTCTCGATAAGTTTCCAATACAGTAACGCTATACCAAACATAACGATATAGCCGTAATAAGTAATCAGTGTTATTGTCTGTGCGTCAAATACTTCACCTACTAACATATTTTTGCCAAGCGCAAAATGTAATAATATAATAGCTCCTTCAGCAACAAACAAACCTACTATATAGCATAGTCAGAAAGCTAAAATTTTCTTTATGACAAACAGTACCGTCGGCATTTCGGTTCGGTTGTTAAACGGAAGTATATTTTTTAGAAATTGTTTCATTATTTTGCTCCTCTCTGTAAATCGGAAATACCATTCAAAATGGTTTTTATTGCAAAGTCAAATGTATCATCAAGTGATGTTGGGTTACCGTATCCCCCATGGCTCTCAATAGCGGTAAATCCCTGTAAAAAACCTCTAAGCATACGCACGATATGTACTTTTTGTTCCTCGGTCAATCCATAGGCTTCAAGCACCTGAAACAGGACAGATACCGTTCCTTGTGTCGCTTGCAGATGTTCCTTTGATTGATACATATTATACCATTGCATTGCTTCAAACAAACCTTTGTGCTTAGAAACAAAACTCCTATATGTATGACAGATTGCAAAAATTGCATCGTCTTTTGCTTTGCCTACAGCGACTCTTGTTATTTCATTTTCCAGAGAACACCAGCCATACAGCATTAGTTCTTTGTTTAGTTCATCAAGTCCACCGCTGAAATGCTTATACAACGACGGAGATTTTACCCCCAACTCATTTGCTAACAGTTTCAATGTTATATTCGAAACACCTTTTTCATCAGCCATATTCGCTGCTGTTTCAACAATTTTCTTCCTGTCTAATCCCACTTTCACACAACTACTCCTTTATCTCTTTTAGCTAATCGCATTAGCTATATTATCACATCTGATAATTAATGTCAAGCTAAAGCTTATCTGTTTGTCATAAGTTTTGTTTCAAAAAATGTGCGTTCTCATTTTTATCGCCATCACCACTGCCAAAATTAGGTTTTTGCCGCATTTCTCTTTCAAATTTTCTGAGTTCAAAAGTGCCGTGAAAATAGATTTAAAATCATTACTGTTACACGAAAATTACATATTTTTGCCTCCTTCTGTGCTGCATCACTCGACTTTTATAAACATAATTGCCCTTTCTGCTTT
>DKXL01000054.1 GCA_002493005.1 Ruminococcaceae bacterium UBA7127 | reverse complement strand
TTGCAAATTTATTAAAAAATTTTAAGTTTTACGCTTTTTTCTTTTGTATTTTGCAACTTTTATAATTAAAATATCAAATTTTGACGTATTAAAGCGTTAACATACTGTTAAAAAACATATTAAATATGTTAATAAAACCTATTTTAGTTCGACTTTTAACAGTGGAAAATTATTTTGTATAATTAAAAGTGGCGTTTTCCACACGTTTTTAACGTTAAAATAGTTGCGTTTGCACATAATCAATGCTATAATAGTGTTAATATTACAGATAGTAATATTAATTACCGTTATAGCAACAAAGGATGATTGTATGGAATATTGTAAAAGGTTAAAAGAAATAAGAATTGCGAATGGGTATACGCAAAAGCAAATCGCTTTTATCCTTCATACACGTCAAGAACAGTACAGCAAATACGAAAGCGGAAAACGTGAATTGCCTATAAGACATCTTATTGCTCTGTGTTGTCTGTACAAGGTATCCAGCGATTATATTTTAGGCCTTGAAAAATTTGTAAAATAGCCCTCTCCCCTTTCTTATCTTTTTCTTATCTTTTTTAGTGACTAAAAATACAGTATATCGGAGTGTAAAATTATGAATATAACAGATAAAAATATTGATAGCGGCAAAGCTTTTGATTTTGGTAGAACTTCTGATAATTACGCTAAGTTTAGGGATATTTATCCGCAAGAATTATATGATGTAATCGTAAGTCGTGGGTTGTGCGTAAGCGGACAAAATATTCTTGATGTAGGTACCGGCACTGGTGTACTGCCGAGAAATATGTATCGTTACGGTGCAAAATGGACAGCAACCGATATTTCCAAAGAACAGATTGAACATGCAAAAATTCTCTCAAAAAATTTTGATATTGAGTATTACGCATTATCTGCTGAAGGAATTGACTTTCCTGACAATTCATTTGATGTAATAACAGCCTGTCAATGCTTTTGGTATTTTAATCACGAGCAAATAATGCCTTCGTTTTACCGTATGCTAAAACCAAATGGGCGAATTCTTGTAATCTATATGGCTTGGTTACCTTTTGAAGATAAAATTGCTAACGCAAGTGAAAAACTTGTTCTTAAATACAATCCTGTATGGAGCGGTGCCGAAGAAACAATCCATCCGATACATATTCCTGAGTGCTATAAAAAGCAATTTGAACTTGTTTTTCACAACGAATTTCAGATCAATGTACATTTTAATCGTGAAAGCTGGCATGGCAGAATGAAAACGTGCAGAGGTATTGGTGCATCACTTACACCGGGAGAAATAATTTTCTGGGAGAAGGAACATAAAGCATTACTTAATGAAATTGCTCCTTCTGAATTTGATATTTTGCATTATGTTGCTATTGCTGAATTAAAAAGAATATAATAAAGAAAAAACAACCTGCCGTTCAGTTAAGAACAACAGGTTGTTTTTTAGTTGGGTGATTGTATTTTTATCAAAAGTAAAGATTTTTATTCTTTAAATATCATTTTTCACAAGGTCTTCATAGCTTTCGCGCTTAATTATTACTCTTGCTTCTCCGTCTTTAACCATAACCATGGCAGGACGAGGGATTCTATTATAATTAGAAGCCATTGAGTAGTTATAAGCACCTGTAGAAAGAACAGCAAGTGTGTCCCCCACCTCTACACTTGCAACCTTAGTATGTTCCTGAATAAGGTCACCGCTTTCACAACATTTTCCCGCAACCGTAACAATTTCGTCCGGCTCCTTATCAGCCTTATCTGCATTAACAACAGTGTAAGCTGATTGATAGAGAGCGTAGCGAACATTATCAGTCATACCTCCGTCAATAGAAACATATGTCCTGACATCCGGAATTTCTTTTTTTCCGCCGACTGTATAGAGTGTTATTCCTGCCTCGCCAACAACTGAACGACCAGGCTCAATGTAAATGTATGGAACCGGAAGATTATGCTCGGCAGCCTTTGCTTTAACGGCTACTGACACCTTCTCCATATATTCTTCATACGGTACAGGCTCATCCTCTTTTGTATACATAATGCCAAAACCGCCGCCAAGATTTAACTCAGAAATTACAACACCGAGCTCGTCCTTAATCTTACCCATAAAGTCGAGCATAATTTCAGCAGCAGTAACAAACGGGTCGATATCAAATATCTGCGAACCGATATGGCAATGCAACTCCTTTAGACATACATTATCGTATGTAAGGGCTTTTTTAACAGCCTCAAAAGCCTCACCGGTCTCAAGAGCAAAACCAAATTTTGAATCTATCTGACCTGTTCTTATAAAATTATGTGTATGAGCATCTACGCCGGGCTTAATTCTGAAAGAAATATTAGCGGTTTTATTTTTTTCTTCGCAAATTCTGTTAAGAAGCTCAAGCTCGTAAAGATTGTCTACAACAAACTTGCCGATGTTTACATCAAGCGCATATCTAATTTCATCAGCAGTTTTGTTGTTACCGTGAAAATGTACTTTTTCCATCGGAAATCCTGCCTGAACAGCAGTATAGATTTCACCGCCTGAAACTACATCCAATCCAAGGTTTTCCTCATTTGCAATTCTGCAAAGTTCTTTGCACGAAAGTACCTTGCTGGCATACAACGGCATACCGTTACCGCCATAATATTTTTTGAACGAATTTACATATGCTCGGCACGTATTTCTTATTGTTGTTTCATCAAGCACATACAGTGGTGTTCCAAATTCTTCCGCAAGTTTTAAAGTATCGCATCCTCCTATTGTCAGATGCCCCTGATCATTTACACTAAGACAATCATTTACAAACATTATTCTACCTCCGTTTTATTAAAATTTATAATTGAATTTTCTATCAGCTTTCTGATATCATCATTGCCAAAACCCGTCTGAGCTGAGAAAGGAAGAAGCGGAATATGCTCAATCGTACTGAAAATATCCTTGTAATATTCTATCTGCTTTTCAAATTGAGTTTTTTTCAGCTTATCACTTTTTGTGAGCACAGCAGCAAAGTTAAATCCGTTTCTGTACAGAAAATCAATCATATTAAGGTCATCATCTGTGGGCGGATGACGCAAATCAAGAATTTGAATTACAAGCGCTCTATTTCTGTCTTGAGCAAAATATCCTTCAACAAGCTGAGCCCACTTTTGCTTTTCTGCTTTTGATACTTTTGCATATCCGTATCCGGGTAAATCAACCATACGAAACTCTTTAAGTCTGTAAAAATTGATTGTAGCAGTTTTACCGGGCTGTGCACTAACTCTGGCAAGAGCCTTGCGCTGAACAAGCTTATTAATCAATGACGATTTACCCACATTAGAATGACCAGAAAAAACAATTTCAGGCATATCTGATTTTGGCAGCTGATTAACTTGTCCGGCAGCAAATTCAAAACTTACTTCATTAAAATTCATAGTTCTCTCCTCACTGCCTCATTGTATTAATTTGTTTATCAATACCCGTTGGCGCAATGTTTATTTTGCTCCATTCTCTGTCAGTCACTTTAGGCGTGTTATTAACTGCAAGTGCAATTACCTCTGAAAAACTTTCAACAGGAATAAATGTAACTTTATCAAGCACAGCTTTATCTATGTCTTGCAAATCCTGCTCGTTTTCCTTTGGAATAATAACAGTGTTAATACCTGTTTTAAATGCAGCCATACTTTTTTCTTTAAGTCCGCCTATCGGTAAAACCTTACCTCTAAGGGTAATTTCACCTGTCATCGCAACTCTGTGCTTTACAGCATTACAGGACAATGCCGAATATATTGCTGTCGCCATAGTGATTCCGGCAGATGGGCCATCCTTAGGTACAGCCCCCTCAGGCGCATGAATGTGAATGTCTTTATTCTTGTAAAAATCAGCGTCAATATTCAATGCGACAGCATGACTTCTTATACAGGAAATTGCAGTTTTTGCAGATTCTTGCATCACATCACCAAGAGAACCTGTCAATTCGATTTTACCTGTACCTTCCATAACTGCAACCTCAATAGGAAGTAACTCACCTCCTGCCGAAGTCCATGCCAGTCCGTTTACTACACCGATTTCATCAACCTTGCTGACATTATCAGGAAAGAATTTTTTGTGACCGAGTAACTTTTCAACAGCTTTGTCGTCAATTTTAAAGCTTTGAATTTTATCTTCCAAGTATTTAACTGCACATTTTCTAAGGATTGAAGCTATCAGTCGTTCAAGTGTTCTTACGCCTGCTTCGTGAGTGTAAAAATCTATTAAATCATATAACGCCTTTTGTGTGAATTTAACTTGTTTTGATGTAAAGCCACATTCTTCAAGTTGCTTGGGAACAAGATGCTTCTTAGCAATCTGTAGTTTTTCCTCCCTTGTGTAACTGCTGATTTCGATGATTTCCATTCGATCACGCAGCGGTGCAGGTATCTCATAAATATCATTTGCCGTTGTAATAAACATAACGTTTGACAAATCAAATGGCACTTCAATATAATGATCAACAAATTTATTGTTTTGCTCAATATCAAGCACTTCGAGCAGTGCTGACGTAGGATCTCCTTTATAATCACTCGAAAGTTTATCAATTTCATCCAAAATAATCAACGGATTGTTAGTCCCTGCACTTTGAAGTGCATTTATAATTCTTCCAGGCATTGAACCTATGTAAGTTTTTCTGTGACCTCTGATTTCTGCTTCATCTTTTACTCCGCCAAGAGCAATTCTATGACTTTTTTTGCCCATAGCTTTGGCTATTGATTGAGCAATAGACGTTTTACCGACACCGGGCGGTCCTGCAAAGCAAATAATTTGCCCTTTCTGCTTAGCACTGATAGCTCTGACCGCAAGCTGTTCTATAATTCTATCTTTAATATTTTTAAGTCCATAATGGGATTTATCAAGTGTTTTTCTGATTTTTGTAATATCCAGCTTGTCCTTAGTCGATTTGTTCCAAGGCAATCCAAGCACGGTATCAAGATACGTTCTGATAACTGATGCTTCCTGACTGCCATAAGGCATTTTCATAAGCTTACTACATTCTTTAGAAAGCATCTCTGTTGATTTTTCATCCAACTTCAAATCTTCAATCTTTTCTAAGTAAACTTCAGCTTCAGCAGCAGGGTTATCATCCTCGCCTAATTCTTCTTCAATTACCCGCTTCTGCTCACGAAGCAAGTATTCCCTTTGGTTTTCATCGATTCGCTGTTTAGCTTTTTGAGAAATTTCATCCTCTATCTTTAGAACAAAATTTTCGTTAACAAGCACATCTAAAACTTCTTCAAGACGTTCGGTTTCAGACAAGGTTTCAAGTATAGTCTGCTTTATATGATAATCCAGAATGATGTTAGAAGTAATAAAATCAGCTAACTCACCAGGAAGTTTACACAAAGCAACCTTAAAGATTATATCAGAGGGCATCCGCGGAGAAGACTCCATGTATTTTTCAAACTCACGCTTAACAGTTCGCATTAATGCCGAAACTCCGGCAGTTTTAACAATTTCAGAATCAGGCATCGGCTTCACTTCAGCCATAAGACATTTTTCATCATAAACAGGAGTAACTATATTTGCCCTGCACTGACCTTCAATAACTATTCGTGTTGTGTTCTCCGGTTGTTTCAGAACTTGAATAACCTTGGCAATTACACCGGTTCTATATAAGTCTACTATCGACGGCTCATTTTCAGCTGCATCCTTTTGAGCTGTCAGAAAGATTAGCTGATTAGCTTTCATAGCCTTATTGATTGCAACAATACTTCTCTTTCTTCCTACATCAAAATGAATCAAAGACTTTGGAAACACCACCAAGCCACGCAAAGGCAATACGGGCAATGTGATGTTATTTTGTGTATCAAAATTCATATCTTTTCCTCTCAAAACTAAAAAAGCTGTATTGAATAATGCAATACAGCTTTAATTTACAAATTGTTAAGACGCTGTGTTGCGTTTTTGACGCTTCTTTGCATCTTTTTGAGTTAAATTAACGGAAACAGAAGGAGATGATTCCTTTTTGCGAGTAATTTGAGGCGCTGCACCATTAGTGACAACATCTTCGGTAATTATTATCTTGTCAATAGTAGGATCGGAAGGTGTTTCATACATAAGATTTGTAAGAATTTCCTCCATTATACCTCTAAGCCCTCTTGCACCTGTTCTCTGCTCCTGAGCTTTCTTTGCGACTGCTTTGAGCGCCGTATCATCAAAATAAAGCTCCACATTATCAAGTTCAAACAGTTTTTTATACTGCTGGACAATTGAATTCTTGGGAACAGAAAGTATTTTTACAAGTGCATCAACATCAAGACCGCTAAGCGCAGTAATAACAGGCAATCTGCCGATTAGTTCCGGAATTATACCATATTTGACAAGGTCGTGTGCAGTAACTTCCTTCATCCAATCGGTTTCATCAAGTTCTTTTTTGTCCTGTATAACGGATTCAAAGCCCATAACAGATGAACCTTTACGCTTTTCAACAATCTTCTCAAGTCCATCAAAAGCACCGCCGCAAATAAAGAGAATATTTTTTGTGTTTATTTGTAAAAATTCCTGTTGTGGGTGCTTTCTGCCCCCCTGAGGAGGAACATTAGACACGGTTCCCTCTACAATTTTGAGCAACGCCTGTTGAACACCCTCTCCGCTGACATCACGGGTGATTGAAGGGTTCTCGGATTTTCTCGCAATTTTGTCAATTTCATCAATGTAAATTATGCCGCGTTCGGCTTTTTCAATATCAAAATCAGCAGCTTGTATGAGCTTTAAAAGTATATTTTCAACATCTTCACCCACATAACCTGCCTCTGTTAAAGTGGTAGCATCAGCAATGGCAAAAGGCACATCAAGAGCCTTTGCAAGAGTTTGAGCCAAAAGAGTTTTTCCTACGCCTGTAGGGCCAAGCAACAGCACGTTGCTCTTAGCAAATTCAACACTGTTATCGTTTGAAAAAACTCTTTTATAATGGTTATAAACAGCAACGCTAAGTGTAACCTTAGCATTATCCTGACCGATAACATACTCGTCAAGAATAGCTTTAATTTCCTTTGGCTTCAGAAGTTCCGTTACCGGTGGAATCTCAGGCTCATCAGGTTTTAAGCTTTTACCGCTTTTATCGTACTCGCTTTCGATTTCATCAGATTCTCTAAGGATATTCATACAGAGCTCAATGCATTGATCGCAAATGTAAACTCCGTTGCCTGCAATAAGGCGACCTGCCATCTCCTGCGGTTTACCGCAGAAGGAACAGTAAATATCCTTATCGTTATTCTTGTTCGCCATTAGCCGTTCCTCACCTTATCTTTTTTCAATAACCTTATCAATAAGACCATACTCAAGTGCCTGCTGAGCTGTCATAAAGTTATCACGGTTAGTGTCCTTTGCAATAACATCAATCGGCTGACCTGTGTTATCCGCAAGAATTTGATTAAGTCTTTTTTTCATATCAAGTATATGTCTTGTATGAATCTCCATATCAGTAGCCTGACCCTGAGCGCCGCCTGAGGGCTGATGAATCATAATGTCACTGTTTGGAAGCGCATAACGTTTGCCCTTTGCGCCTGCTGCAAGAAGAAATGCACCCATACTCGCAGCCATACCCATACAAATTGTTGATACATCACATTTGATATAGTTCATAGTATCAAAAATCGCAAAACCATCAGTCACGCTTCCGCCCGGGCTATTGATATAAAGGCTTATATCCTTAGTTGGATCTTGACTCTCAAGATAAAGCAACTGTGCAACAACAACACTTGCACTTGCACTGTTAACTTCTTCGGTAAGCATAATTATTCTGTCGTTTAGCAAACGTGAATATATATCGTATGAACGTTCGCCTCTGCTTGTTTGTTCAACTACATATGGAACTAATGCCATTAAATCAAAACCTTTCTTAAATAATGATTGGCAATTCTAAGAAAAATATTCAATTATTTTATTACTGCTTTTTCTTTAACAAGCTTAAGTGCTTTTTCAACCTTAACGTCTTCAGCAAGTGATTCAGCAGGTACAGCAGCCTTAACCTTGTCAACGTCCATTTTGTAAGCCTCAGCCATCTTGCCGTATTCCTCGTCAAGATCAGCTTCAGTTACTTCAATGTTTTCCTTGCGTGCAACTGTTTCCAGAGCAAGTCTTAACTTAACTCTCTTTTCAGCCTCTTCTTTATACATACCCTTAAGTGCATTTGCATCCATGCCCATATACTGCATATATGTATTCATATCAAGACCCTGTGAACGCAGACGCATATCAAATTCTCTAACCAGTTCATCAGCTTGATTGTCATACATAGCTTCAGGAATTTCACCTTCGAGAAGTTCCATAAGTTTATTGGCAATTTGGTCATCTACGTCTTTTTCAGCCTCATCAGCAAGACGCTTTGCAACTGTTTCCTTAAGTTCTTCTTTGTACTCGTCAAGTGTTTCTTTGTCAGAAACATCCTTTACAAACTCGTCATCAACTTCAGGTAATTCTTTAGCCTTAATTTCGTGAAGTTTAATCTTGAACTCTGCATCTTTACCCTTAAGCTCTTCTGCCTGATAATCTTCAGGGAACTTAACATTAATGCTGAATTCTTCATCAACATTATGACCTACAATCTGCTCTTCAAAACCGGGTATAAAGTTACCTGAACCAAGTTTTAAGTTGTAATTTTCTGCCTTGCCGCCTTCAAAAGCTACACCGTCAACAAAGCCTTCAAAATCGATAACTGCTACGTCATCGTTCTGAGCTGCTCTGTCCTCAACGGTAACCATTCTTGAGTTGCGGTCACGTACTTTCTCAATTTCTTCATCAACAAGTTCATCAGTAACTTCTGTTGACTTCTTAGTAACCTCAATGCCAAGATAATCTTTCATTTCCATTGTAGGCTCAACTACAATATTAACTTTAAAAGTAAAGCCCTCTGCATTTGCCTCAACAGCTTCAAGTGACTCAACCTTAACAATCTTAAGATTTTCTTCTTTAGCAGCCTCATAAAGAGCCTCAGGATAGCAATCCTGCATAGCATCCTCATAAAAAACCTCTGTGCCATACATTTTTTCAATCATACGGCGAGGAGCTTTACCCTTTCTGAATCCGGGAACATTAATGCTCTTAACCTGCTTTTTATATACTTTGTTAATTGCCTTATCAAAAGTTTCTCCGTCAACATTTACTACTAACTCATATGAATTAGCTTGCTCTTTTTTTGTACATTCCTTTAATGCCATCTTAAAGTCCTCCAAAAATTTTTTATTCATATTCATTGGGATATCAATTAATTATATCACAAAATTTATAATTTGCCAATAGATAAATTAAGAATTTATCTCACTAAAATCGGCATAAATGACAACTTGTCACAAGAAATCAGCTTAAAATCAATACCATCACAGATTCCCTCAAAAGCACTGCGTATATTCCTTTGTCCGTGAATATGACCGTAATAGCACTTTTTGATGTTGTATTTTAAAAGCACATCAAAAATATCGTTACATTTTACATTACCGAAAACAGGCGGATAATGCAAAAATACAACCGGTTCTTTGCCTGTTTTGAGAGCGGATTCTATTGATGCAGTCAGTCTGCCGACCTCACGGTTGAGCACTTTTATGTCTTCTTGTGAATCACTCTCTAAGAACCATCCGCGAGTTCCGCAAACTGCATAGTCGCCGATTTGAAATGAATTATTAAAAAGAATTGAAATGGTGTCTAATTTGTTGGCAGACAAAAAGCTGTCCATTTTGCTCTTTGTCCCCCACCAATAATCATGATTTCCCTTTAGAAATATTTTTCTGCCGGGAAGATCGTTGATAAACTTAAAGTCTGTGTAAGTTTCTTCAAGTTTCATTGCCCAGGAAATATCACCTGCGATAACTATTGTATCTTCATCGGTAATTAATTTGTTCCAATTACTCTTAAGCCGATCAACATAGTCGTTCCAACCTGCAAAGATATCCATTGGCTTATCCTCACCAAGTGATAAATGCAGGTCAGCTATTGCAAACAACGACATTATTCAATATTAAGTGCTCCGAGCACATATTTTTCCATAGCATCCGATTCTGTTACATCAAAGAAACGGGCTTTTTTATTTTTTAAGTTTGCAAGCGGAGCAGGTACTTCTGCATTTGTAACTTCATGTAGCTTATCAACCATATCAAATTCGGTTGACGGAAGCTTACAATCAGGAGCTACTGCTTCAAGAACAGCCTTAGAGAATTTGTATGGGCTTGCTGTTGACGCAATCACAGACGGTGTTGTATCTCCTGTGTTTTTAACATACTGTTTATACACATTAACAGCAACTGCAGTGTGAGTATCACAAAGATAGTTATCCTTTGCAAAAAGTTCACTGATTGTTGCCTTAGTATCAACATCATCACAGAAACCGCCGTAGAATTTCTCTTTAATCACAGACTTAACATCATCAGATACTTCATACTTACCGTCAGTCTTAAGAGCAGTCATCCACTCTTTTGTTGTTGTGTCACTGTTACCGGAAAGCTTGTAAAGAAGTCTTTCAAGATTACTTGAAACAAGAATATCCATTGACGGAGAAATTGTTGTATAAAAACTTCTGTTTTTATCATAAACGCCTGTATTTATAAAATCAGTAAGAACATTATTTGAGTTTGACGCACAGATAAATTTATTGATTGGCAGTCCCATAATGCTAGCGTAATATGATGCGAGTATATTACCAAAGTTACCTGTAGGAACAACTACGTTGATTTTGTCGCCGAGTTTGATTTTTCCGTCATTTACCATATCGCAGTAAGCGGAGATATAGTATACAATCTGAGGAAGCAATCTGCCCCAGTTGATTGAATTAGCTGAAGAAAACAGCATATTGTTTTCTTCAAGCTTTTGGGCAACTGATTGAGTTGTGAATATTTTTTTAACACCTGTCTGAGCATCGTCAAAGTTACCTTTGATTGCACAAACAGTAACATTCTTTCCCTCTTGAGTGTTCATCTGATGCTTTTGCATTGGACTTACACCGTCAACAGGATAAAAAACAATAATCTTTGTGTTGTCAACATTCTTAAAGCCCTCAAGCGCCGCCTTACCTGTATCACCTGATGTAGCAACAAGTATTACAGCAACCTTACCGTCATAAGTCTTTTTGAGTGACTTTGTAAGCAAATGCGGTAAAATTTGAAGAGCCATATCCTTAAACGCACAAGTCGGGCCATGCCAAAGCTCAAGAATATTAAGATTTGTACCGTCAAGATTGCAGTAGCTTATCGGCGCAGGATTTTCACCGCCGAATTTTTCAGAGGTATAAGCCTTTTCAACACAATCGTTGATTTCTTCCTCAGTAAAGTCTGTCAGAAAATCTGAAAAGACTTTTTTTGCTCTGCCCTTGTAATCGGTATTTAAAAGAGCCTTAAAGGTATTTATATCATATTTGGGAAATTCCTGCGGAACAAACAGTCCGCCATCCTTTGAAATACCCTGAGCGATAGCTTGTGCCGCAGAAACAACTTCATTGGCATTTTGTGTGCTGTTGTATAACATTGAAATCTTCCTTTCAAATGGCTTTAAACATCAAATATTTTACTACATTATTCTCTGATTGTCAAAGTTTTCAAAGAATTTGTGAGCATTTCCATAAAATATCTTGTTAATAAGACTTTCTTTGTAATTATGTTTCAAAAACATCTCATATATATCAGACATACTCTCGCTTCCCTTTATATCTTTAGGCAAGGTACAGCCGTCAAAATCAGAACCAATACAAATATTATTCTCAAGACCGAGCGACAAAAAATGCTCAGCATGTTTAACAATATCAAATTTGCTTGCATTTTGTGGAGTATTATTCAGAAAACTATTGTGAAAGTTCAATCCGATTATACCATTATTTGCGGCGATGATTTTAGCTTGTTCATCTGTAAGATTTCTTTTATGATTCGTAACGCGTCTGGAATTTGAGTGCGTTGCGATTATCGACTTCGTTGAAATTTCAGCAACATCGAAAAATAATTTATCGCTTGCATGAGATATATCAACTATTATACCCCATTTTTCCATTTCTTTTACAGCAAGCCTGCCAAAATCAGTTAAACCTTTAGCTTTAGCAACGTTTGCACCATCACCGATTTGATTAGACGCGTTCCATGTGAGTGTAATTATTTTTACTCCGAGTTTAGCAAACTTTTCTATATTATCAAGCCTGCCGTTAATAGCCAAACTGTTTTCAATGGTAAAATAAGCTGAATTTTTGTTATCAAATAGCTGTGAACTATACTTTTCTTCAAAATCTATAAGTTTAATTAAAAGTCTGTTTGCTTCACCTGCAAGCCTCTCATATGCTCTGTAAAATAATTTTTCAGCTTCCGAGCCGCTAATACCATCAGGTATCCAAATCGCATAACATTGCAACTTGTTCATATCGTCAATGTTAAGGCGATTTTCCATTGATATATCATCAAGAAAAATATTGCGTGTTACTGATTTGTACAATGTATCACAATGCAAGTCAACAAGATACATAACAACCTCCTAACAAGCGACCGACAGGTAAAAATATATTTTGTGATAATTAAAATGCATCTTCTATATAATTAATGTTAACCAATTTCAAATTATCACTGTTTACAAACACTTCGCAAACATCAAATCTGCATGGCTCGTCAAGATTATTCTCATCAATATATGCTTCAGCCGTATTTCTCAGATGTTGCTGTTTGCTGAAATTAACTGCATAGGATGGCTCCGCATATGGATTTTGCTTTCGTGTTTTCACCTCAACAAATACCAAATATTCTTTATTCTTTGCAATTATGTCAATTTCGCCACAAGATTTACGATAATTTCGCTCAAGAATCTTGTAACCGTGTTTTTTTAGAAAACTAACAGTGTAATCTTCGCCTTTATCCCCTATTGTCTTTGTAGTAAATTTTTTCATTTTAATATTTTAGTTAGGAAGCTCTGTCTATGATACTTGCAGGGACCGTATTTTTTGAGAGCTTCAATATGTATTTTTGTACCATAGCCTTTATGCTTATCAAATGAATACTGTGGATATTCTTTTGCATATTCATAGAGCAATCTGTCCCTCGATACCTTTGCAAGTATAGAAGCACAAGCGATTGACATTGATTTTGCATCACCTTTTATTATACATTCACTTTGAACATCCAAATCAGGCAATCGATTTCCGTCAACCATAACATAGTCAGCTTTTATTTCAAGGCCCTCAACTGCTCGTTTCATAGCAAGCATTGTGGCGTTCAGGATATTTATATTCTCAATTTCATCAACGCTTGCAAATGCAATACTGTATGCAAGTGACTTTTCTTTTATAACATCGTACAAAGCCTCACGCTTTTTTTCGCTGAGCTTTTTTGAATCATTTACACCATCAATAATTACATTTGACGGCAAAATAACGGTAGCTGCGCAAACAGGTCCAGCAAGAGGTCCGCGACCTGCTTCGTCAACACCGCAAACTGATGTGTATCCATGTTCAAATGCTTTGCATTCAAATTCAAGCCAATTAACGTTATTCTCCATAAGGCATCTCCACAGTAATTCTTCCGAGTTTTGCACTGCGAAATTCATCAAGCAGCATTATAGCGGCACGTTCTGTATCAATCTCGCCGCCTGAAATAAGCATACCTCGTTTTTTCCCAATTATTTGCAACAGCTCATATGAGTCTATGTTATCTAAATCAGTTTCTTCAAGTTTAAATCTTGCAATAAAATCAGCAGGCTTTAGCTTTTTGATAAAATCAAGCAAACGAACTGACAACAGTTCTATATCTAAGATTTGATCTTTAACCGCACCGGTAAAGGCAAGATGCTCACCGACAAGCTTATCATCAAACTTTGGCCATAGTACACCCGGTGTATCCAGCATTTCCAGTCCTTTAGCGATTGTATACCACTGATTTCCCCTTGTAACACCCGGTCTGTCCTCGACTTTTGCCCGATTCTTTTTGACCATTTTGTTGATAAATGATGACTTGCCTACATTAGGAATACCCACAATCATAATTCGTATTGTTGGATTTACCATTCCTTTTTCTTTAAGTTTTGCTATTTTTTTGCTCATAACAGCGTTTACGGCAGATGGAAATTGATTTAATCCCCTGCCGCTTTTACAATCGACTGCAATAGCCGTAATCCCCTGCTTTTTAAAATAATCTATCCACATTTTTGTTGCTGTCTGATTAGCCATATCGCATTTGTTAAGCAAGATAACTCTTGGCTTGTTCTGAATCAACTTAGCAAGTTCAGGATTTCGGCTGCTGATTGGAATACGAGCATCGATAATCTCAGCAACTGCGTCAACAAGCTTAAGACTTGATTGAATTTGTCTTTTGGTTTTGGTCATATGACCTGGAAACCATTGAATTGTTTGCATTTCACTCATATATTTAACATCCTTTATATAAATCTAATTAATACAAATATCCCATTCTGTCAAACGGATAAAAAATGAACTGCGCCTTGCCTATGACATCGTCAACAGAAACAAGACCGATAGTTTCATTTCGACTATCCTTTGACATTGCTCTGTTATCACCCATAACAAAAATATATCCTTTTGGAATAACGTACGGTATCTTAGCAGGATAATTAGATTTTGTAGTTTTAGAGGATATGTAAGGCTCATTAATTTTAATTTCATCAACATAAACATTACCGGTGTCATAGTCGATGCGCAAGGTCTGATTTTCTGTGGCAATTACCCGTTTTATGATTCTTTTTTCCTCAATATTTTCAGCATTGATAACTACTATATCTCCGTTTTTAGGTTGATATAAATAGTTTGTCAAAAAAACTCTGTCCTGAGTCTGCAAGGTGTTTTGCATAGATACACCCTCAACCTTGGCTTCTCTGATAAACAACGTAAATATCACAGAAACCATAATCATAGCTATTATTATGGTTTTGGCAAAATCAAATATATTACTAACAAATTTATTATGGTTAAAACTGAATTTGATTTTTGAGATTTTATAATCACCGTGCACCATATTATCCTCCGTAAATGCAGTATAAAGCCATATATCGTCTGAACGGTTAAGCTGATTATATCAACTTATCTTTGCCCGACAGTTTATATGCTTTGGTATATAAAAAAGCGGCGTGACGCCGCCCACAATTCGGCAACGTGACGTTGCATCCATTTTCGAGCAGACAGCTTAATAGTATCTCCACTTCTTTGCCCGACCGTTTTCGAGCATCTCCTATAAAGTAAAAAAGCTTATTTCTATTATAAAACAGAAACAAGCTTAATACAATATTAAATTTTAAAATATAAAAATAATTTTAGATAAGACTCAATCACAAATTGCAGTTTTGATTTTATCTGAATTTAATAAAGATATCCGAAATTGGTAAACGGGAACAAAACGACCTCTGCTTTCCCTATTACATTTTCTACATCAATAAGACCGATTTCTGAACTGCGGCTGTCCATTGACACCTTTCGGTTGTCACCCATAACAAACACTTTACCCTTTGGTACAACTTCAGGAATTTCATAATCAGCATATATTCCACCGAATGTTGAGCCGTCAAGATATGGCTCAGGAATGATTGTACCGTCTACTATAATTCTGTCATTCTCATAATCAAGTTTTATTGTTTGTCCTTCTGTTGCAATAACACGTTTAATAATAGGACTATTGTATTCAGCCCCGTGAGAAATTACAACAATATCATTATTGTGCGGAGTATAGAACAAATTGGTAACAATAACCCTGTCATTCGGAGCAAGTGTCGTATCCATAGAATGACCCTCAACACAAACGAGCCTGAACAGGAAAATTAAACAAACAATTACGATTGAAATTGCGAACAAAATGCAACGAATCCAATCATAAAAGTTTGATATGCCGCCTTCAAGCTTTGCAACGCGGAATTTATTGTCATCCAACGCATCCTTATCCTTAAAATAAATGTCAGGATTAAGATCCACCGACATACTAATATCATCAGAGTTTGTCATCGGATCGTTGTTTTCATTAATATTTTTCAATTTATTCACCCGCCGAATATGTAATTTAAATAATAGCAGTGTAACACTACACACAATTTAGCAGACAGCTTGACAGTATCAATGCTTAATCACACGTTTATTTGAGCAATCATCTATAAGAGTAAAAAAAGGGACTTACAAAGTCCCTTTTAAACTATGTCAGAAAATTACTTACGAATCTGCTCTTTAACCTTAGCAGCCTTACCAACTCTGTCACGGAGATAGTAGAGCTTACTTCTGCGAACTTTACCGTAACGAACAACCTGTACATCTTTTACGTTTGGTGAGTGGAGTGGGAATACTCTCTCAACACCAACACCGTAAGCTACACGTCTTACAGTAAATGTTTCAGCTACGCCACTGCCTCTTTTGGCAATAACAGTACCCTCAAACATCTGAATTCTCTCTCTTTCGCCCTCGCGAATGTTTACTGATACTTTAACAGTATCACCTATGCCAAATTCCGGAGTTGTATCCTTTACAGAACTTGCAGCAATAGTCTTTAATGCGTCCATATTTATCCTCCTTATTTTTTCGACATTCGTACCGTAATATGGCAGTGGACTGTCCTATCAAAATGACGGCTGAGCCGTTATTTGAACCTCGTCGTGAGTAACGACGGTTTCAAATGCTTATATATAATATCATAAAAGAAATAATAATGCAATACTTTTTTTGAAATTTAATTAAATTATTTACTGATTTTCTCAAGTTTAGAAAGATATGCGCTAAAGTACTTGGGCAACTCTGAGTTGAATTCCATATACTCGGCGGTTTTAGGATGCACAAATCCAATTTTTCGAGCGTGTAGGCATTGTCCCTCAAAAGCAACCTTTTCGCTTTTGACTCCATAAACCATATCTCCTGACACCGGATGCCCTATGTGAGCCATATGAACACGTATCTGATGAGTTCTGCCGGTTTCAAGGTTACATTTAATATGAGTATAGCCCTTATATCGTGTAATAACCGAATAATGAGTAACTGCATTCTTGCTGTTTTTAGAGGTTACACACATCTTTTTTCTGTCGTTGGGATTTCTGCCGATTGGTGCATCAATAGTACCGCTGTCATCCTTAAGGTTGCCATAAACTATAGCTTCATATTCACGTGTAAACGAATGTTCTTTTATTTGCTCGGCAAGACTTGCGTGGGCAAAATCGTTTTTGGCAACAATAAGCAACCCACTTGTATCTTTATCTATTCTGTGAACAATACCGGGACGCAAAACTCCGTTAATACCTGATAAGCTGTTTTTGCAATGATACAGCAATGCGTTAACCAATGTACCTTCATAGTTACCGACAGCAGGATGTACAACCATTCCCTTTGGTTTGTTGACAACAAGCAGATATTCGTCCTCAAATATTATGTCAAGCGGAATATTCTCAGCTTTTGCCTCATATTCAACAGGGTCAGGAATAATTACCTTGACTTCATCATTTGTTTTTAACTTGTATTTTTTATTTGCTGCACACTTATTAACAAATACAGCGCCGTTTTCTATAAGATTAACAGCAGACGACCGTGAGAGCCCAAGCTCAGCATTTGCAATAAATTTATCCAGCCTTTCACCGTCACACTCAACAATGATTATGTGCTCAGTCATTACTCTCTATTGACCTCTCTTTGCCGGATTTTGAATAGCTCGAAAAAAACAGCACATAAATAAGCAACAGTACTGTGCCGACAGTGATACAATAATCAGCAAAATTACAAACAGGAGGAAAAAATGAAATACTGAGATAGTCAATGACATAGCCATAAAATACTCGGTCAATTAAATTACCTATTCCTCCTCCAATGATTAATGCCGATGCAATATAAAACATCTTGTTTTGCGGTCTTTTTTTGAACATAAATACGATTATACAAATAATCAAAACAGATGTAAGAACGACAAAAAACCATCTCATATCTGATAACATACCAAATGCAACGCCTCTGTTTTCGACATATGTAAGTTTAAATAGATTATTAATTATACTTACCGAACCAACAGGTTGAAGATAAACAGAAACAAAATATTTTATTATCTGGTCAAGCGCTGCTAAAGCTGCGCCTATTATAAGTGCAAGTATCGGCATATTTCCTCCAACAGATATAAATCGGTGTGTTTTGTCACACCGATTTATTGTAAATATTATTTTAAATTATTACAGCAACGCTCACAAAGAGTCGGGTGATCGTGGTTAGTACCAACAGTCTTGCTTATAGCCCAACAACGTTCACATTTCTCTCCCTCAGCTTTTTGAACTGCAATTTCAAGTTCTCCGCCGTTATCCTTGATTTCAACATCAGAAACAATAAATGCAGCGCAAAGTTCAGGTTCAGCCTTTTTAAGGAAATGAAGAGTGTTGCCTCCGGCTGAAAGAATGATTTTCGCCTCAAGCGAGCCCTTTATTGTTTTGTCTTTAATTAATGACTCAAGCGACTTTTTAACAGCATCTCTAAGATTATGGATTTCATCCCAGAAGGACATAAATTCATCATCAACAGACATTTCAATTTTTGAAGGCATTTCATTAAATAAAACGTGCTCTTTATTATCAGCAGCTGAATGAGGCATAAACTTCCAAATTTCATCTGAAGTATATGCAAGAATCGGAGAAATGAGTCTTGTCATAGCATTCAATATAAGATAAATTGCAGTCTGTGCAGCTCTTCTTGCCTTGCTGTCAGCTTTCTCAGTATACAATCTGTCCTTCAAGACATCAAGATAGAAGTTTGACATATCAACTACACAGAAATTATGGATGCTGTGATAAACTATATGAAATTCATAATTATTATATGAATTAAGTACCTTTTCAATCAAAGAATTAAGCTTTGCAACAGCCCATTTGTCAATTGGCAAAAGTTCGTCAAAAGCTACCATATCTGTATCAGGGTTAAAATCAGAAAGATTACCGAGTATATATCTTGCAGTATTTCTGATTTTTCTATATGATTCCGATATCTGCTTTATAATATCATTTGAAACGTGCACATCGGTCTGGAAATCGGTAGAAGCTACCCAAAGTCTGAGAACGTCCGCACCATACTGCTTAGTAACATCCTGAGGACTAATACCGTTACCAAGAGATTTACTCATTTTTCTTGATTCATCATCAAGAATCATACCGTGAGTAAGAACGGTTTTATATGGTGCCTTACCTGTAACTGCAACAGACGTAAGCAAAGACGACTGGAACCAGCCTCTATACTGATCGTTACCCTCAAGGTACAAATCAGCAGGGAAACTTAGATTGCTTCTCTTTTTGACAACGCCGGTATGTGACGAACCGCTGTCAAACCATACGTCCATAATATCTTTTTCTTTTTCAAATTCAGTACAACCACATTTTTTACATTTAGTGCCGCTTGGTAGTATTTCCTCAGCTGTGTGATTATACCATGCATTTGAGCCCTCTTTTTCAAACAAATCAGCAACAGCCATCATTGCATCCTTGTCTATATGAGCTTCACCGCATTCTTTGCAGAAGAATATAGGAATGGGTACACCCCATTTTCTCTGACGAGAAATACACCAATCTTTTCTCTCTCTAACCATATTGGTTATTCTGTCTTTACCCCAAGCAGGAATCCACTCTACAGTATTAATTGCGTCAACTGCTTCATCCTTGAAGTCATCAACAGAACAGAACCACTGGTCAGTTGCTCTAAACAGAATCGGAGTCTTACATCTCCAGCAATGCGGATACTGATGGACAATTTTCTTGAGAGCAAATAATGCGCCTGTTTCGTCCAGATATATTGCAATCTTTTTGTTTGCCTCATTGGTTGACAATCCGGCAAACTGACCTGCTTCATCAGTTAACACGCCGTTTGAATCAACCGGACAGATAATAGGAATCTCAGGATAATTCTGACATACATTAAAGTCATCAACACCATGACCGGGAGCTGTGTGTACACAACCTGTGCCGCTTTCAAGAGTAACGTGGTCGCCGACAATTACAAGTGATTCTCTGTCAATAAACGGATGAGCAGTAGTTATATACTCAAGCTCGCTACCCTTAACCGTTGCAACAACCTCATAATCAGTAATTTCAGCCACATCCATAGCCGATTTATACAATTCTGTTGCCATAACAAGATACTCATCGCCTGTTTTTATAACAGAATATTCAAATCTCGGACCGACACATATAGCTACGTTGGCAGGAAGTGTCCAGGTAGTTGTTGTCCAAATAACAAACTTTACCTTAGACGGATCAATGCCCATTGCGGAGAATACGCCTTTGTCATCTTTTACACTAAACTTTACATAAATTGAATGGCAAGGGTCTTCGGCATACTCAATTTCAGCTTCAGCAAGAGCGGTTTTACATTCCGGGCACCAATAAACAGGCTTTAAGCCCTTGTAGATATAGCCCTTTGCAGCCATTTCGGCAAAAACTCTGATTTGTTCAGCTTCAAACTCATGATTGAGGGTAATATACGGATTATCCCATTCACCGATAATACCCAATCTCTTAAACTGAGTACGCTGGTCATTAATATAACCGGTAACAAATTCCTCGCACATTTTTCTGAGCTCAACAATAGAGATTTCAGCTGAATTTCCGACCCCTGCTTTTTGTCTTGCTTTAAGCTCTGTAGGCAGTCCGTGAGTATCCCATCCAGGAACAAACGGTGACTTGAATCCTGCCATATTTTTGTATCTGACAATAAAGTCCTTTAATATCTTGTTTAGAGCATGACCTAAATGAATATTGCCGTTAGCATATGGAGGTCCGTCGTGCAAAACAAACAAAGGCTTGCCCTCGTTGATTTTCATTAAGTTTTCATAAACATTTTCATCTTCCCAGTTTTTGAGCATAATAGGTTCACTTTTAGGCAGACCTGCTCTCATAGGAAAATCGGTTTTGGGAAGATTTAGTGTTGAATTATAATCCTGAGACATTGTATAAACTCTCTCCAATAACATTATATTTGATTAGCATTAATCAGTTTAACAGCTAATGCTATATTTATTAATCAGCAGAAACGTCATAGTTATCGCCAAATTTAAGATGACTGAATTTGCTCTGCTTTTTTTCAGGGGCAGGCTCAACATCTAATGATGCAGGTGCGCTTTTTTGAGCAGGCTGAGCTATTTTTACGTCCTCTTCAACCGGAGCTGATTCCTCAGATGATGAAATTTCTTCAGTAGGATATTTTTTATCGAGAACTTCTTTAGAGTTGGCAATATCAGATGCCGTCGGAAGTTCGTCAATAGATTTGATGTGCTTGCTGTAAATCTCAATAAGCTCATTTTTAAGCTCAGCTGCATCAGATTGAAGCTGTAAGTAATGCTCTTTTTCAGCAGCAGTCATTTTGTTTGCGTCCATAAGCAGAGCCTGTGCCTTAGCTTCTGCTTCTCTTACGATTTTTGCAGCCTTTTCCTTAGCCTCTCTTATGCAGGCATCAGACACCTTTTGAGAAGCAAGCAAAGCATTTCTTACTGTTTCTTCGTCTGCTCTGTACTGCTCAACACGAGTAGCAAGAACATCAATCTTATGTACAAGATTTGTCTTTTCTTTTTTGAGTTGTTCAAAGGATACAATAACCTCATCAATAAATGAATTTACATCCTCTGCTCTGTAGCCTCCGTTAAGAGTTGCTTTTCTAAAGCTGACATTTTTAATTTCATCGATTGTAAGCATTGACCTACACTCCTTATCTAAAATATAATACCGATATTCTAAGCCGCCCTTTTGCAGTAGTTCCGACAACGGCGCTCAAAATAAATTTTCCTTTTCCACGTATTGTAATCACATCGTTTGACTTTAGATTGCAGCTGACATTTTTGGCTTGCTCATAATTCACACAAACATTGCCCGATAAAATAACTGTACGCGTTTTATCACGAGATAATTTACATAATGCTGCTACTATATTATCAAGCCGCAACGAAGACACAACATAACTTTGCTCGACCACTCCCCTGCCGCTCGGCAGATTAGATAAATCGGCTGATTTAGTTTTAACACCCACCCTGCCGATTTTAGAAATCTGAGAAGTTATGTAATCTCTTAGCTCGGTTTTTACAAATGCGACACATCTGCCATCTTCAATAAGTATATCTCCAACAGTTTCTCGTTCAATGCCAAGCGACATAAACGAGCCCAAAAAATCTCTGTGCGTTAGCTTATCACACAATCTAAATGAAAATTCAATAGCAGCTATAGGGAACTCTTCGCTGTTTGGCTCATCAAAAAACAATCCAAGCATTTTGCGTTCACTGCTATCAAAGCCTCCAAAGAAGCTATAATTATCAAAATAGGCTAACCTGAGGTGTTGTTCTGCAACATACTGCTTGCGCTCACTCATAAACGAAATGAAATAGGGCTTTCGTCTTGTACAACACAATTCTATTCCGTCATCAATTAATGCGCAAAGTTGCTTGTCATCATCAGAAGTAAACACCACTGTTCTCTAATTCATCAAGCAAATCGTCGCCTGTGAGGTCAACGTTGCTTGGAATAATAATATATGTGTTTGTTGCAACTCTCTTAATCTTGCCGCGGTTGGCATAAGCAACACCGCTTAAGAAATCAAGAATTCTTCTTGCCATATCCTTATTAGTATCCTCAAGGTTAAGTACAACAGTATGAGTTTTCATAAGTTCATCAGCGATTGAGCGAGTTTCCTCACCAAAACGCTCAGGCTTAAATATACCAACCTGAAGTTTTGCAGTAGCATTGATATTAACAACCTTGTTTCTACCGCCAAGATCTCTTTCTTTAGTTTCTCTTACAGGTTCATCGTATGCTTCATCTGCATCATCCTCAGCGTAGCCGTACTCATCGTACTCATACTCATCATCGGGAGCATCCCACATACGTTTAAACTTATCAACAAAACCAGCCATTTATATTCCTCCTAAAATTATATATTATAATTTCTTTCACCAAATAACGATGATCCTACTCTAATCATATTGGCGCCTTCCAATATTGCCTCATAGTAATCGGCAGACATACCCATTGAAAGAATAGTCATACTTATATTATCTATTTTTTTTTGCGATATGTCAATAAATAGATTGTTCATATTATGAAAAAATTTAGAAATTTTCTGTGAAGTATCACAAATTGGAGGGATTGCCATCAGTCCTTTGACAGAAATTCCGTCCATTTCAGCAATTTGATAAAGCAAATCTTCAAGCATTTCCGGCATAACACCGGATTTATTTTCTTCTCTGCCTATGTTAACTTCAACCAAAACATCCATAGTTTTATTAATCTTAAGTGACTGCTTTGAGATTTCATTTGCAAGCTTGACAGAATCTACAGACTGAATTAAATCTACCTTATCAACAATCTGCCTGACCTTGTTTGACTGAAGATGACCGATAAATTGTAATGAACATTTAGAAAGGTCATAATCATCATACTTTGCAAGCAGTTCCTGAACCTTGTTCTCACCGATATGATCAAGTCCAAGCGAAATTGCATGGTTGATAGTATCAGCATCTACTGTCTTAGTAGCAGCAAGAAAAGTTATGTCTTCACGTTTTCTGCCGGATTTAAGTGCTGCCTCGGCAATTCGCTCGTTAATCAGTTTATAATTATATTCAATGTCACTCAATGACCTTGCCGTCATATAAATCATCTCCCTCAAGTATCACTTGGTCATATAGCGAAATTGTTTCGCCGTTAAATAACTCCTCGTCATCAGGCGAAGGGTTGCATAGCACGTAATCATCATCAGCATAAATTATTGAAATCTGCTTAAACTGAACCTCACTGCCATACAAAACGTAAACGCCCTGCACCTTTTTCTTCTCAACTTTTTTGTTATCGTTGTCGTCATACACGGTTTTTTCAACGTAATCATCGTGTATTGCACGCTTGCTTACACGAATGCCTGTATATGTTCCAAGTCCGATTTCAACGGGTTCCTGCCGCGCTTCAATAAGGTCAATGTCCATATAATCACATTCTAAGATAAGCAAAGCGTCAGAACTCTTTTTGTTCTGATTAATTCCTATAATTTTGGCAGGTATGCTTTCTGTTGATGCATCAGCAAAAAGCAATGTTGCAAAATCATCCCAAAGCGAAAGTGAAACTGCTTCATCTGATGTGACCTTGCAAGCTACATACCATTTAAGACCGCTGACTACCTTGCCAGCAGAATTTTGAGGAACAGACTGCTTTTTAATATTCTCTAAATCTGCAAGTTTGAGCTTTTCAATATCTTTAACACTAATTGCGTTTTCATAGCCATCACAATGAGATGAAAAATATCCCGCACGTTTAGTGCTGATTGAACCTATGCTTTCTCCTGATGAACCTCTTAGCTGATCAATCTGTATTTTTAATTCAGATATTTCCTCATTAAAATTATTTATTTTACCTGTAAACAGTTGTCTTTGGTTGATTGAATAAACAAGATTATTGATATTTTCGTCCAAAGAAAAAACATCACCGTTATTCAAACCGCTGAGATATGTTACTATGTTATTGTTAATATTATTATTAATTGTATCAATTCCGACGTTTTGTGTTGTGTTGTTATTTTGCAAAGTTATTAAATCATCAAGCTGTTTCTGTAAAACATTAGCCTTTGACTGAGCAGCAGCATCGCTTTCATTTGAA
Organism: Ruminococcaceae bacterium UBA7127; assembly: GCA_002493005.1. Classification (GTDB taxonomy): domain Bacteria; phylum Bacillota; class Clostridia; order Oscillospirales; family Acutalibacteraceae; genus Ruminococcoides. The sequence goes on along the minus strand of DKXL01000054.1, from coordinate 72,804 downwards.
TAAACCTTTGCAATCTCTCCCCCTGCCTGCACAGCTTCACTGTCGGAAACCGTATATGACAGCACGCCTGCAGAGTTATTATCAATTATTGATTCATCTCTTATGATAAATCCGTTTGAATAGATTTTATCGGTAATTGTCGCTTGGACTGCATTTTCTGTGGGGTATATATTAAAATTTGTACTTATAAGTAAATAAGCAACATAAATAACAGCAAGCACAGTCAGAGCAGTTACAAGTATTCGTTTAAAAAGCAATTTATCCATTAACAAGTCCTCTTTCAATTATTGCTTTCGCATCACGATATAATTCTTCAAATGAATTATATTCATCTATATACAACCAGTTTATGTCTTTGTCACGTTTAAACCAAGTAATTTGCCGTTTCGCATATCGACGGGTTTCCATTTTAAGTTTTTCAACACATTCATCAAGTGATTTTTCATCATTAAAGTAAGGTATAAGTTCCTTATATCCAATGGCTTTTATCGAAGTAAAACTTAAATCCGAATTCAGCACATCTTGTGCTTCCTCAAGCAATCCGTTTTCTATCATTAAATCAACTCGTCTGTTAATTCTGTCATACAAAAATTGACGACTTCGTGCGTTAAGCCCAATTTTTATCGGTAAATACGGACTCGCTGTAAGTTTTGACATTTTGATTTGTTCTGTGATTGTCATACCTGTAGAATTGTAAAATTCTATCGCACGAATAATACGTTTTGGATTTTTGCCGTCCTTAAGACGCAAATATGAATCTTCATCAACCTTTAACAGCATATCAAGGAGTGTTCCTATGCCGTCATTACGGTAAATTTGCCAAAGCTTATCAGAATAAGCCTTATCACGACATTCATCGTTAAATTTAATATTGTTGAGCAGAGAATCAATATACAATCCTGTGCCGCCTACTAAAAAAGGAAGTTTTGAGTGTGCCTTTATATTCTCTATACATTCAGCGGCATCGTTTACAAACATTGCTACAGAATAGGTTTCAGACGGCGGCAAAAAATCCATTAGATAGTGAGTTATACCGCATTTTTCATCGATTGTAGGCTTTGCCGTTGCAATCTGCATTCCTTTGTATATCTGCATTGAATCGGCCGATATAATTTCTCCGTTAAATGCTTTGGCAAGTTCAACAGAAAGTCTTGTTTTTCCTGAAGCAGTAGGACCTGCAATCGTAACTATTTTAATTGAGTTGTCCAGAAAATCACACCCTACCAAATTGTTTTTCTATGTCATTCTTAGTAAGTACAATACAAATCGGTCTGCCATGCGGACAATATTTTATCTGAGGGTTTTCCTCAAGTTGTTTTACAATGTCAATCAACTCTTGCGGCGTACTTCTGTTGCCTGCCTTAATAGCCGCACGACAGGAAACATTATGGTAAAACCAATCCATCTTTTCGGTATATATGTCATTTTTCCCCTGTGAAATATAATCAGCCATTTCGGCAATGCAGTCAGAAACCTCGGACGCATCAATATATTGCGGTGCAGAACGAACAATCACAGTGCTGTTGCCAAAATCTTCGACTTCAAATCCGCAAGCAGAAAACATTTCTATATTATTGATTGCCGCATCATATTCGATTTTGCCAAGCGTCACTGTTGCAGGCTGCAACAAAAGCTGAGAATAAGAACATGATGTGTCTGCCTTTAATTTTTCATAAATTATTCTCTCATGAGCCGCATGCTTATCAATCAGCAGAACCTCATTATTATTTTTTTCAGCAATTATATATGTACTAAAAACTTCACCTACATACTTGATATTGATTTCATCCTGTTTAATCAGTGCAGGTATTTCATTAACAGACTCCTCTGCTTTGTCATAATTAACCGACACGGAATTTATATCAGTTTTAGTTTCTATTCCTTTATCAGTTTTTACAACAGTTTTGTCGTCAGCTGTAAAGCTAACAGGCATTGTTTTAACCGCTTGATTTTCATATGTTTTGTTATGTTTTTCACTTTGAATAACTGCTTTGCTGTAAATATCAAACGGATTACCTGAATCAGCGAGTTTTATGTCGTCAAGAACATTGCTGATTGTTTTAGGCTCATCTTTAGTATGTGCAATTTCTTCAAACGGTTCAAATTCATTTTTTATTTGTTTTTTAACCGTCGGTTGAGGAGCAGAAAATTCTTTAACAGCAGGTTCTTTCTTGTCAAGTATAGCAGGTGCATTATGAAACGGATTAAATTTATTGCCAATATCATTAAATGCTGAATTAGACTTAAACGTAGCTTTTTTTCTGCTGTCGTACTTCATAAGTGAAGATTTTACCGCGTGATATATTGCATCGAAAACAGGTCGTTCATTAATAAATCTAACTTCAAGTTTTGACGGATGCACATTTACGTCAATCACTTCAAACGGTAATTGAATATTAATTACACAGGAAGGGAATTTTCCGACCATAATTGAGGTTTTAAAAGCCTCTTCAAGAGCCGCCATAGCAGTACGAGTTTTAATGTATCTTCCGTTTATAAAGAAATTCTGCATATTGCGGTTTGGCCGTGAGTGTTCGGGTTTTGTGATATATCCGGAAACTTTTACGGCATCAAGCTGATAATCTACAGGAATAAGGCTATTAGCAAAATCCTTACCCATAACAGAGTATATGGCAGAAATCAACTTCCCGTCACCAAAGGTTTTCAAAACTTGTTTTCCGTCTTTAATATATGTAAACGAAATCTCAGGCTGAGAAAGCGCTGTTTTATCAATTATGTTTGACACTGCATTTCCCTCGGAAATGTCTTTCTTTAAAAACTTTGCTCGTGCAGGAATGTTATAAAATAAATCTCTTATTATAAAAGTTGTTCCAACCGGACAACCTGCATCATCAAAGGATATTTCTTCACCGCCGTCAATTTCATAACAGGTGCCGACATCTTCGTTTTTATTGCGTGTAATAAGCTGCAATCGCGACACGGCGCAAATTGAAGCTAGCGCTTCTCCTCTAAATCCAAGAGTAGAAATACAATCAAGATCGTTTTGAACCTTAACCTTGCTTGTAGCATGGCGCTTGAATGCAACCTTTATATCATCCTTATATATACCGCAACCATCGTCAGCGACACGCATAAATGTAGTTCCGCCGTTTTTGATTTCAACGGTAATGTGTTTTGCTCCGGCATCAATAGAATTCTCAACAAGTTCTTTGATAACAGATGCCGGTCGTTCAACCACTTCACCGGCTGCAATCAGCTCAGCTACATGCTTGTCCAGAACATTGATTACACCCATTTGTGTCACCTCCTTTGGTTAATGTATAATTTATACCATACCCTTAAGCTCATAGAGTAAATTCATTGCTTCTATGGGCGTTAAGGTGTTAATGTCAGTGTTTTTTATTTTGTCAACAATAGGGCTGTCTGCAACAGACATTAAAGAAAGCTGCATATCATCATCTGTGTTTTGCTTTGCAGGAGTATATTTTTCGCTGTTACCGGTTTCAAGTTCAGCAAGAATTTCCTTTGCGCGTGAAATAACGGATTGAGGAATGCCTGCAAGCTTTGCAACCTCTATTCCGTAGCTTTCATCAGCGCCGCCGGGGATAATCCGACGAAGAAATGTAATATCGTCACCGCGCTTTTTGACTGCAATATTATAATTCTTAACACCGTCAAGCAGATTTTCCATTACAGTAAGCTCGTGGTAATGTGTAGCAAAAAGCGTCTTGGCACCAAGTTTATTCTTGTCTGCACAAAATTCAAGAACTGCTCGCGCAATGCTCATTCCGTCAAAGGTTGAAGTTCCTCTGCCTATTTCATCAAGAATAAGCAAACTTTTTGATGTTGCGTTTTTAATAATATTGGCAACTTCACTCATTTCAACCATAAAAGTTGACTGACCTGATGATAAGTCATCAGATGCTCCAACTCTGGTAAATATGCTGTCTACAATGCCTATTTCAGCATATGAGGCAGGAACAAAACTGCCGATTTGCGCCATTAAAACTATGAGAGCAATCTGGCGCATATATGTTGACTTACCTGCCATATTCGGTCCGGTAATAATTGCAACTCTGTCACTTGAAGAATCAAGATTAACGTCATTCGGAACAAACGGAGCATCCTTTAGCAACGCTTCTACAACAGGGTGTCGTGAATCCTTAATTCTGATTGAAGTCGAAAGATTAACATCAGGACGTATGTATCTGTTGTCAGAGGCAACATTAGCAAGTGATGTAATAACATCAAGATTTGCTATAGCTTTGGCTGTTGTCTGAATTCTCTCAAGATTATCGGCAACAGTTTTTCTGATTGTATCAAACAAGGTGTACTCAAGCGAAACTGCTCTGTCCTTGGCTCCAAGAATTCTACCCTCAACATCTTTTAAGTCCTGAGTAATGTATCGTTCACAGTTAGTAAGCGTATGCTTACGGATATATGTATCAGGCACTAATGACTTGTATGAGTTTGATACTTCAATATAATATCCAAACACCCTATTGTAACCAACCTTGAGTTTTGGTATTTTTGTAAGCTCGCGCTGTTCAGCTTCAATTTGTGCTAAGATATCCTTGGAGTTATTCATATCGCCTGTTACTGCGTCTAATTCTTGGTTATAACCCCTTTTTATCATACCTCCTTCGCGAATTGTAAAGGGAGGTTCTTCTACTATTGCAGAATCAATCAGATTAAAAATGTCCTCAAGCCTATCCATATCCTTATAAATCTGTTTCAAATATGATGACTTGCAGTCAGACATCAAATCCGACAGCGAAGGCAGATTGCTAATAGCTGAACACAAAGAACGCAAATCTCTTGCATTTGCTGAACCATAAACTATCCTTGTCATAAGCCGTTCAATATCAAATATACCGCTTATGTTGTCAGTTATCTCAAGCCTTAGCATATTGTCATTTACAAGTTCTTCGACTGCGCTCTGACGGTTGTTTATTGAAGTAATATTGAGCAATGGATGTTCAAGCCAAGAACGCATAAGTCTTTTACCCATTGCAGTTTTGGTTTTATCAAGCACCCACAAAAGAGAACCGCGCTTTTCTTTTGAAAGCATGGTTTGAGTAAGTTCAAGATTGCGCTGAGTGTTGTAATCAAGACGCATATAGTTATTTTCTTTATAAACCTCAATATGATTAATACGCTCAAGTCCGCTCTTTTGAGTATCACGCAAATAAGAAATCAGTGCACCTAAGGCGCTTATAACAACGGGTTTTCCGTTTAAATTATCAGATTCTGTTTTAAATTGCTCTTTAACTATCTCGTTACAAGTTGACAAATCGAACTGTTTGTCCTCAAGCATTTCTACTCCGGCCGAAAGTTTGGTCTTAATAAATTTGGGAAGTTCTTTGATTTTTACAATATCTCCGCCCAAAAGTATTTCTCGCGGATTGTAGCTTGAAAGCTGACTTGTAAGTACATTAAAAGAATTTTTACCTTTAATTTCTGTAGCATATAATTCCCCTGTGGAAATATCACAAAAACAAAGACCGATAACTCCGACAGAAGAAAACATACAGCAAATATAGTTATTTTTGCTTTCATCAAGCATACTTGATTCCATTACCGTACCGGGAGTAATAACACGGACAATGTCACGTTTTACAAGACCTTTTGCCACAGCAGGATCTTCTGTCTGTTCACAAATGGCAACCTTATAGCCTTTTGAAACCAATCTGGCTATATAACCCTCACAGCTGTGAAAAGGCACACCGCACATAGGAGCACGTTCGTCCTGACCGCAATCTCTTCCGGTCAAAGTTAATTCAAGTTCTTTGGACGCTATCTTTGCATCATCAAAAAACATTTCATAAAAATCTCCAAGGCGAAAGAACAAAATACTGTCCTTGTTTTCTTCTTTAATTTTAAAGTATTGCTGCATCATTGGAGATAGCTGCGCCATAGTTTCACATCCTTTATTGGGTATTAATCAATTTACATTGAACTTATCAGCCGCATCCGCCGCAGGTTTCACAGCTGCCGGAGCAAGACGACTGTGAATAGTCAGCTGTTTCGGGGTCAGCACCTTCAGCTGACTGCTGAACAATAGCAAGAACTCTGTTTGCTATTACATCAAACTTATCTTTTGCTTCATTGTAAGCAATCATATTTTCATTTGACATAATCTGGGAATAGGCTTCTCTCATCTCAGTATTGAGCTGAGAAAGCTTGTCCTGATCTCTGTCCTTTTTTGACGCCTCATTATTAATTGCCATTCTTTTTAAATTGAATTCTCCAATCAGGCGTTGAAGCTCCATATCTGCATCAGCTTTGGTCTGTGCTGCCTGTAAAGCGATATAAGACTCCTCTTGTTGAATAAGTTTTCCCAGTTCTCTTGCTTTTGAAATAATATCCATTTTAATTACCATAGCCTTTCTGCCCATAAATAATATTTAAAAATCCTTACGAACCTTATTACGAGCATATAAGGCGTAAATGGCAACTTAGCCATCACTCGTTACCATTGCGATAAACTGAGCGGGCAATATAATTTGTAACAGTGTGATTTTTCACACTAATTTCTTACTTAATTTACGCAAGTTCCCCTTTTAGGATCCAGTTGCGTGCTTTTGTTATCTTTACATTCTGAAAAGTACCAATCATTTCTTTTGGTGCCTTGAGTTCTACTATTATGTTACCGCTTGTCCGACCGTTTAATTCATCATTTTTACCGGTTTCACCCTCAATCAATACTTTTTCTATCTTGCCGACCATTGACGAACAACGCTTTGCCGCAATTTCTTCCTGAACATCAAGCAATTCTCTAAACCACTTTGATTTTTCAGAAGCAGGTATAGGGTCGTCCATCTTCTCGGCAGGAGTACCAATTCTCGGTGAAAAAATAAATGTAAACAGTGACGTAAATTCAACTTCACGAATAAGAGAAAGAGTTTGTTTGAAATCCTCATAGGTTTCACCCGGAAAGCCTACTATTATATCACTTGTAAGCGATAATCCGTCAATTTTCTCTTTTGCATAATTTATTATTTCAAGGTATTTTTTTCGGTCATAGTGACGATTCATAGCCTTGAGCACTCTATCCGAACCGCTTTGAAAAGGAAGATGAAGGTGTGTACTGATATGCTTACCCTGCGCAATAGTGTCGATAAGCTCTTTAGAACAATCCTTAGGATGTGAAGTCATAAACCTGAGCCAATAATCGCCGTCTATAGAATCGACTTCTCGCAACAGCTGTGAAAAATTCACACCGTCTTCAAGTCCCTTGCCATATGAGTTTACATTTTGTCCGAGCAAAGTAATATCTTTAAACCCACCGGCAATCATATTTTTTGCTTCGTTTATAATAATACTTTTCTCACGGCTACGTTCTCTTCCTCTAACATAAGGAACAATGCAGTAGGTACAAAAATTATTGCAACCGTACATTATCGGCAGCCAACCCTTAAATGTTCCGTCACGCTTAATGGGATAACCCTCATAGATATTGTTGTCATCATTGCCACGTTCAAAAATTCTTTTGCCGTCCACAAGTGAATTATACATAAGTTCAGGAAAGTGATGAAGAGAATGCGTACCGAAAACAAGCCCTACAAAAGGAAAACTTGAATAAATCCTGTTAGCAATATGCTCCTGCTCCATCATACAGCCGCACAACGCTATCAAAATTTGCGGATGCCTGCGTTTGAGGTTTTTGAGAGCACCGACATTTCCGAAAACTCTATCCTCAGCGTGTTCTCTGACTGCGCACGTATTAAATAGTATAAAATCCGCATCGTCGGGTGAATCAACAAAGTCAAAACCTGCCTGTTCAAGCATTCCTTTGATTTTCTCACTATCAGCTACATTTTGCTGACAACCGTAGGTTCTGATAAATGCAAGCGGTGTATCGCCTCTTTTGCGAATTTCCATTATCTCAGCAATTAATTTCATATATTCCGACTGCTTTTCGGAAATAAGAATACTTTCAGGCAAATTAATGCCTCCTAACCCATTGTATTAACTGTTTTATTATAACACAAGATATATTGTTTTTCAATATTTTTCATCGTCTTTTGCAAATTTAATATGTTCTGTATAAATTCCCGTAGCTTGAGGGGATGTCACCCACAATTACCGACTGCGCTATCTCAAAGTCAGTTGTAAAAGTAATGTTTCCTGAATAATCAAGCGAGGTGGTCATAATTTTGGAGGTAAGCATAAGTCTGATATGGTGTATTGTCTGATTTATTCCCGCCTGTTCAAAGGTACTTATTATTTCTGATGAAAAACTACCTGTCAGATTGAAATTAACAGGGACGCACGGACCTACATTAGACAGTATGGTTATATTGGTAAATGACCCTATGGGTATATCAATTTGATTGTCGTAAACCTTGGCTATTTCTTTTTGAACAGTTTTATTAATTTCAGTTTTCAGCTTATTTATTTTAAATGAATCAGTTGTAACAGCTACTACGTTGCCGTCTTCGGAATAAGAAAGTTTTGCTATATCATCATATGAGTAATCATATTTTTCAAGTGTACTGTTTACAGCATCGCTCACTGAATTAACAGACAATATTTCTGCTTGTATTCGTATGTATTCAGGTCGAAAATCAGACAAATGTATTTCACAAAATACAATTATCGTTGTTATTATTAATATTGTGCTGATTATAAATTTTTTTAGTTTACGATACTTTACTCTTCGCCGATTCCTGTATAGCATAAAATAACACCCCTTGTATATTTTATACAAGGGGTGTAGTTTTGTTAAAATCAGTCGTCACATTCTTCTGTGCACTCATCACAAGTGCAACTATCATGGCAACAACCGTCTTCATCAAATAAATCAGAAAAATCAAATTCAAGCACTTCGCCGCAGTTTGGACACTCAATTTCGCCCTCAAGCAAAACATCTTCGGCAACATTTAGCTTTTGTCCGCAAGCACCGCAGGTTACTTCATAAAAAGGATTATCCTCATCATCAAAATCATCGTCATCACAATCACAGCAATCGCAGTCATCGTCATAAACGTCAGATTCAACGTCAGCTAAATCCTCATCAATTTCATCGACCTGAGCACTAAGCTCATCATAAAGCTCTTCCATATCAGTTACGGCAAATGCCATATCATCTAAAAGCTCAACAATGGCATTAATAACCTTAACCTCAGGCTTAGACTCGTCAAGGTTTAAGCCGTCGCAAAGTCCACGAATATAAGAAATTCTTTCTGTTAAATTCATAATAATTCTCCTGCAGAGATTATGCTCTGCCCATGTATTCTCCTGTTCTTGTATCGATTTGAATTACTTCACCTTCATCGATAAAGAGAGGAACCTTGATTTCTGCACCTGTTTCAAGAGTTGCAGGCTTTGTAGCATTTGTAGCTGTATCGCCCTTAAATCCGGGATCGGTCTTTGTAATCTGAAGTTCTACAAAGTTAGGCGGCTCAACACCAAACACATTACCTTTGTATGAGAGAACCTTACATACCATATTCTCTTTAACAAACTTAAAGTTATCGCCAAGCACATTCTTGTTAATCGGAATCTGCTCCCAAGTTTCAGTATCCATAAAGTAATAAAGATCTCCGTCAGCGTAGCTGAACTCCATATCTTTTCTGTCAATGAAAGCAGTCGGATATTTGTCATTAGGGTTAAAAGTTTTTTCAACTACTGCACCTGTAATAACATTTCTGATTTTTGTTCTAACAAACGCAGCACCTTTTCCCGGCTTAACATGCTGAAACTCGATGATGGATACAACCTGACCATCCATTTCAAATGTTACGCCGTTTCTAAAATCACCTGCTGATATCATTAGTAATACCTCCTAAATTTATCTTTATACGGAAAAATAGCATACCGTAAACATATCAAGTAATATTATACATAATAAAATGGAAAAAAGCAAGAGTTTTTACACGATAATAAGTTCTTTTGGCAAAGAAACGAAATTTTCGCAGCCCTGTTTTGTAACACAAACCATATCTTCTATTCTTACACCAAATTTATTAGGCAGATATATTCCGGGTTCATCGGTAATTACCATACCCTCACGTAGAATTATATCACCGTTCATTGATACAGTAGGAGCTTCATGAATTTCAAGTCCGACACCGTGACCTGTTGCATGGCCAAAGTATTCCCCAAAGCCCTCGTTTTTAATTATATCTCTTGCTGTTTTATCAATATCGCTGCATTTTACCCCTTCTTTTAGGGCATTTAATGCAGCTTTCTGAGCACGGAGCACGATGTTGTAAACATGTTGCATTTCTTCACTTGCATTTTTAACTGCGACAGTTCGAGTAGTATCACTGTGATAGCCGTCATAAATTGAACCGATGTCAAAAGTAAAGAAATCACCTTCGCAGACAACATCATCAGACGGCACACCGTGCGGAAGTGATGTCTTTTTGCCTGTTATCGTAATCAAATCAAAAGAAACGTCAGCGCCTCCGTTTAGCTTAATTAGATGCTCAAGTTCAAGTGAAATCTTACGTTCGGTAACTCCGGGCTTTAAAAAATTGAGCACTTCAAGATAAGATTTTTCGGTAATACGCTGAGCTTCTGCAATTTTTTCAATCTCGGTCTTGTCCTTTATTATGCGAATCTCAGATATTTTTTTATCAATCAAGTCGGAATTAATACAACAGATTGAATGTTTTTCAAGATTTGTCTTAAAAAACGAATATCTTGCAAGACTTATATTTGAAATTTCAAAATAGAGATTTTTAATATTACAGGATTTTAAAACAGAAGAAAGATTATCCATAAGCTTATTAAAGCATATCACTTCACAACACTTTGAAAGCTTTTGTGCAGCTTCAAAATATCTGAAATCGACAAACAGAATTGTTTTATAGGCAGTAACGAGCAAATAACCTTCACTTTTAAAAAAGCCGCAAAAATAACCTATATTTATTTCGTTTGTAAGTAAAATTGCCTCATCATTGTTGACGATGACAGATTTTAACTTATTAATTCGATTTTCTATAAGAATTTCTTTCAATTAAATCAAATCCTTTAATGCTGAAATCGCAAGAAAATAACTCGACTTGCCAAAACCTGCAATTTGTCCGACGCAAACCGGAGCAATAACCGAGGTGTGCCTGAATTCCTCTCTTGCATGAATATTGGACATATGGACCTCTACAAAAGGAATTTTTACGCACGCAATCGCATCACGAAGAGCATAGCTGTAATGAGTTAGAGCACCAGCATTAATTACAACTGCATCAAAGTTTCCTTTAGCAGAATGTATTTTATCAATCAAATCTCCCTCGTGATTAGACTGGAAAACCTCAGCGGAATAATTATTCATTTCAGCAAATGCCAAAATCTGATTTTTTATATCCTCTGCGGTTTCCTCACCGTAAATTCCTTTTTCTCTAACTCCGACCATATTCAGATTAGGTCCCAAAAGTACAAGTATCTTTTTCATAGTATTCACCTTTTAATTAAAATAAATCAACAAAGCGGCGTGACGCCGCTCACAATTTGAGTAGACAGCTTAATATTATCACATTTTTTTGCCCGACCGATTTCGAGCAGTTTTCTATAAAGTAAAAAAACAAAAGCAGACAGAATGCTCTGTCCGCTTGTTTTAATTACCTGTATTTGCGTTTGCGAGCTGCTTCGGATTTCTTCTTGCGCTTTACGGAAGGCTTTTCGTAAGCCTCTCTCTTGCGAACCTCAGCAATAACGCCAGCTCTGGCACACTGCTTTTTGAATCTTCTTAAAGCACTTTCAAGAGATTCATTTTCCTTAAGTCTAATCTCTGCCATCTATCTTCCCTCCCATCTGCCATTTGGCATGGGTAATTTGCATATATTGCAAAAATGATTATACAATATGTTACGAATAATGTCAATAGGAATGTAGAATTTTAGGAAAATTTAAATTAAATTTTATTATTATGGCTTAACAACAAGATTAACAAGCTTTTTAGGTACTACAATTTCCTTGACAACTGTCATTCCGCCAATTGCTTTTTTAACATTCTCGTCCGCCTTTGCAAGCTCAAGAACTGCATCTTTCTCAGCATCGACAGGAATATTGAGCTTTGCTTTTATCTTGCCGTTAACCTGAACTACAATCTCTACACTATCGTCAACGCATTTAGCTTCGTCATATTCAGGCCACTGAGCCTGTGCAATAATGCCTGTGCCAAGACCGCATACCTCATATACTTCCTCAGTAACGTGAGGAGCAAAAGGATTGAGGAGAATTGAGAATATTCTAAGTTCCTCTTTGTTAATTGATTTCACATTAGAAATATCATTAATCAATGCCATCAAAGTTGCAATTGCTGTGTTAAACTTAATGTTCTCAATATCATCGCCAACTTTTTTGATAGCCTTGTGGAATGCACCCTCAAGCTCAGGGCGAATTGTGTCACCGTCAATTAAAACAGTCTGTAAATTCCAATAACGCTCTACAAATCTGCGACAACCTCTAATGCTTGCCTGACTCCAAGGCGCAGCCTTTTCAAAGTCGCCGATAAACATCTCGTAAAGGCGCATTGTGTCAGCGCCGTATTCTTCAACGATTTCATCCGGATTTACAACATTACCACGCGATTTGCTCATCTTTTCGCCGTTTTCGCCCAAAATCATACCGTGAGATGTGCGCTTTGCATATGGCTCAGGAGTAGGAACAACGCCGATATCGTACAAGAATTTATGCCAAAAACGACTGTAGAGCAAATGAAGAGTTGTATGCTCCATACCGCCGTTATACCAATCAACAGGTGCCCAGTAATCAAGAGCCTGTTTTGATGCAAGTGCCTCGCTGTTGTGCGGATCCATATATCTTAAATAGTACCATGATGACCCTGCCCACTGCGGCATTGTATCGGTTTCACGATGAGCCTTTCCACCGCAACAGGGACACGTGGTTTCAATCCAATCTGTCATTTTGGCAAGCGGCGACTCGCCGTTATCTGTCGGCTCATATGATTCAACCATTGGGAGTGTGAGCGGAAGCTCGCTTTCATCAATCGGAACATAGCCACACTTTTCACAATGGACTATCGGAATAGGCTCACCCCAATAACGCTGACGCGAAAATACCCAGTCACGAAGCTTATAATTAACCTTGGAGTGACCTTTACCCTCACTGGTAAGCCAATCAACAATCTTTTTCTTGGCTTCATCAACAGAAAGTCCGTCAAGCATACCTGAATTTACCATAATGCCTGTTGCACAGTCTGTAAATGCTTCCTCTTGAACATTGCCGCCCTTTACAACTTCTATGATAGGAAGATCAAATTTCTTTGCAAACTCCCAGTCACGGGTATCATGCGCAGGTACAGCCATAATTGCGCCTGTACCGTATGAAACAAGAACGTAATCGGAAATAAAAATCGGAATTTCCTTGTTATTCACAGGATTAACAGCCTTAACACCGTCAAGTTTAACGCCTGTTTTATCCTTGGCTACCTCTGTTCGTTCAAAATCAGACTTACGTGCAGCAGCTGCTTGGTACTCTCTGATTTCATCCATATTAGTAAGCTTGTCCGCCCATTTCTCGATAAGCGGATGCTCAGGAGAAATTACCATATATGTAGCGCCGTATAATGTGTCAGGACGGGTTGTATATATTGTGAGCGTATCGCCGGTTGTAGTCGTAAAGTCAACCTCTGCACCGGTGCTTCTGCCAATCCAGTTTTTCTGCTGAGCCTTTACACGGTCGGGATAATCAACGAGGTCAAGGTCATTGATAAGTCTGTCTGCATATTCGGTGATTTTAAGCATCCACTGAGACTTAACTTTATGCACTACCTCGCTGCCGCAGCGCTCACAAACACCGTTTACAACTTCTTCGTTTGCAAGAACACATTTACAAGATGTGCACCAGTTAACATTCATCTCTTTTTTATAAGCAAGTCCTTTTTTGAACAACTGAATAAATATCCATTGTGTCCATTTGTAATAATCAGGGTCAGTTGTATTGATTTCTCTGCTCCAGTCAAAAGAAATACCAAGTGACTGAATTTGCTTTTTAAAACGAGCTATATTATTTTTTGTAACGATTTCAGGGTGAATGTGGTTTTTAATGGCATAGTTTTCGGTCGGCAAACCAAAAGCATCCCAGCCAATCGGATAAAGTACATTATAGCCCTGAAGTCTGCGCTTTCTTGCAACAGTATCAAGAGCTGTATACGGACGAGGATGGCCTACGTGCAGTCCCTGTCCCGACGGATAAGGAAACTCGATAAGTGCGTAGAATTTTTCCTTAGTAGTGTCATCACTTGCGTGAAATACGCCCTTATCCTCCCAAATCTTTTGCCATTTTTGTTCTACTGATTGATGATTGTATTTCAAATTAAGTCCTCCCTAAAGTAAAACTAATCAATTACATTTGTTAAATTAATTGGTTTGCCGTCCTGCCACAAACGCTCAAGATCATAAAATTCTCTTGCTTCATCAGAAAATACATTGACAATTACATCAACATAATCAAGCAAAATCCAAGAATTAGACCTGTATCCCTCAATATGGCTTACTGATATTCCGGCATTATCAAGCTGATATTCAACCTCGTCAGCCAGCGCCTTAACGTGAGTTGAGCTTGTACCGGTTGCAATTACCATATAATCAGCAAGCACAGAAATATCACCTATTTCAATTACTTGTATATCAATTCCCTTTTTGGAGTCCAATGCCTTTGCGGTAAGTAAGGCTTGTTCGTAAGAAGTCATTTAATTTTTCCTTTCAAGTTTAATTTTTGTAAAACTATATCATTATAGCAAGCCACTTCATCAGGATGTATAGCAATTTCCCGCTTTGATAAATCCTTAAATGTGAATTTATAAGCATATAACATTGCTTCGTCAAGACTTTTCCTTGATTTCTTTCGCATTGTGGCAACACCGCTATATGTACGTTCTTCCGAGGTAAAATCAGCAATAAAAATAATCTTTTCAAGCAAGCTCATATTTGCCCTGCCGGTCGTATGATACCTGATTGCATTTAAAATATCCTCGTCATCAATGCACAAATTTTGCTGAACATAAATACTGCCGCTTATGCCATGCCAAAGCTTTGGAGCATTTTTTTGAACATTGTCTAAAATTATACCACTGTCAACAATAATTTGCAACTGTTCATCTTTAGGCATTTCTTTCGTAATGTCATGTAAAATACCGGCAAGCTGCGCTTTTTCTTCATTTGCACCATATAGCCTCGCAAGCTTTTTTGCCTCCTTTGATACATTTACGCTATGCTCATATCTGAAATCACCCATTTTTTCTTTAATAATCTTTTTGTAATCATTAAGGTTCAAAAACTCACTTCCGATACAAATTATTCTTTACAATGTAATCATAAACATTCTTGTCAATCAACGATTCTATTTGCTCAAATTCATCTATGTTTTCTCTGATATATGTTGATGAAACACTCAAAACAGGATTTTTTAAAATTACGGCTTCAGCTTTCATCGGCTTAAGTGTTTTTCTGTAAAATTCACAAAGGTCATTATAATCCGATTTATCACGCGGAATTGTGATAATCTTCGCCTTATCAAAAATGATTTCAGGGCTTCTCCATTTATCAAGAGTCAAAAACATATCTGCGCCCATAATAAGAAACAACTCATCTTGTGGGTATAATTCTCTTAAAGAAGTTAGTGTATCGCAAGTATAGCTTTTTCCTTTACGCTGAATTTCAATATCGGAAACAGCATAATCATCAAGAAACTTACACGCAAGACAGCACATATTAAGTCTGTGTTTTTCGTCTGCAAGTTCCTTACTCACCTTATGAGGCGGCGTATATGTGGGAATTAATATGATTTTATCGAGATTTACACTGCTTTTGCAATACTCAGTCAGCAATATATGTCCTTTGTGAATGGGATTAAAAGTACCCCCAAAGATTCCTATTCTCATTATTTCTTCTTAACCTTTGGCAATTCGATTACCGGCTTGTCCTCATTACGTCTGTACAAAACAAATTTAGAACCTATAACCTGAACACCGTCTGCTCTGCATTTTTCGGCAATAATATCACAAGCCTCTCTTGCAGTATACGAGCTGTTTTCAAGCACTCTGCATTTTATAAGCTCACGGGCAGTTAAAGCATTGTCAGCTTGAGTGATAATATTTTCATTTATTTCACCCTTGCCAACGATTAAAATTGTCTCTATTTGGTTTGCAAGTCCACGCAAATAAGCGCGCTGTTTGCTGTTTAACATATAGTTTTTCCTTTCAAATCACTACTTAATTATTTTTGAAATATTCTTCAAGCTCAGCTTTGAGCTTTCTGAGAGCCTTTCCCCTGTGGCTCACCAAGTCTTTTTCCGCTGCACTGAGTTGAGCATAGCTTTTATCGCCATACATAAACACAGGGTCATAACCAAAGCCCTCACTTCCACAGGGTTCAAAAGCAATTTTACCCTCACATATACCCTCAGCTTTGATTACTGTCCCATCGGCTAAAATACAGCAGATGGCAGAAGTAAAGTGCGCAGTGCGTTTTTCAGCCGGAACTCCTTTGAGTTCATCAAGAAGTTTTAAGTATCTGTCTTCGTCTGTTGCATTCTCTCCACCGTATCGGGCAGTATATACACCCGGTCTGCCGTCTAATGCATCAACAGATAAACCTGAATCGTCAGCAACAGACGGAAGTCCTGTCTTCTTAAATGCAGCCTGAGCCTTAAGAAACGCATTTTCAGCAAATGTTGTTCCGGTTTCTTCAACTTCATCAAGAGTTATGCCCTCTTGCTTTGCTGTCACTGCATTAATTCCGAGTGGATTAAGAATTCTTTTAAGTTCTTCAAGTTTTTTAGAATTATTGCTCGCAATTATAAATTTCATATATTACCTCACTCGTTTACAGTAAACAGAGCCTTAGCAAAATCATCGGCGTCAAATGGCTGTAAATCATCAATTTGCTCACCAACACCAATATATTTGACAGGAATCTGTAAACCATCCTTGATTGCAAGGACAACACCGCCCTTAGCTGTACCGTCAAGCTTTGTGAGAACAATTCCTGTAATACCTGTTGCCTGTCTGAATTGTTCAGCTTGATTTACAGCATTTTGACCTGTGGTAGCATCAAGCACGAGAAGTTTTTCTTTTGAAGCATCAGGAAGCTCACGGTCAATTACTCTGTTGATTTTAGCAAGCTCATCCATAAGATGCTTTTTGTTGTGTAAACGTCCGGCAGTATCGCATATAATTACATCAGCATTTCTCGCCTTAGCGGCTGAAATAGCATCAAATATTACAGCCGCAGGGTCACTGCCTTCTTTTTGTTTTATTATCTCACAATTACTTCTTTGCGCCCAAATATCAAGCTGATCGATAGCAGCCGCTCTGAATGTATCGGCAGCGGCAAGTAAAACCTTTTTACCCTGTTTGCTAAGACTATTGGCAAGCTTACCGATAGTTGTTGTCTTACCTACGCCGTTAACTCCGATTACAAGGATTATAGACGGAGAAGTTGAAAGGTCAAGTTTCTCTCCGCCTCTAAGCATATCAGCAACAATTTCTCTGAGCAAATCTGTAATTACAGACGGATCTTTGATGCCGTCTTTTTTTACACGTGCTCTCAATTCATCACAAATTTTTTCTGCTGTTGGTACTCCAACATCACCCATTACAAGTAATTCTTCAAGCTCTTCAAAAAGCTCTTCATCTATTTTTGTAAAAGACTTGAGCATTGAGTCGATTTGCCCAACTACCGCATTTCTGGTCTTTTTAAGACCTTCTTTTATTTTGCTGAAAAGTCCCATATAATCACTATCCTTTATTATTTTGTATTAATTCCGAGCTTATCTGCAATCTCCGTTGACCTTAGCTCAAGAAGCTTTGAAATACCCTCATCCTGCATAGTAACGCCGTAGAGAACATCTGCTTCTTCCATTGTACCGCGGCGGTGAGTAATTAAAATAAACTGAGTTTTGTCTGTCATTCTGCGTAGATAAGCGGCAAATCGATAAACATTTACATCATCAAGTGCAGCTTCAATTTCGTCCATTACACAGAACGGAGCAGGTCGCACCTTCATTATTGCAAAGTAAAGCGCGATAGCCACAAGAGCCTTTTCACCACCCGACAAAGCGTCAAGGTGAACAACAATTTTCCCAGGCGGATGAACAAGGATATCAATACCGCTTGTGAGTATATTCTCCGGGTCAGAAAGTGAAAGTGAAGCTGTACCGCCGCCAAATAATTCCTTAAATGTATAGGTGAAGTTTTTATTAATGCGGTCAAAGCTCTCCACAAAAACTTCTTTCATCTGTTTTGTAAGGTCATTTATCAGGCGCTCAATCTCTTTTTTTGATTTTTCAACATCGGTTACCTGAGCTGACATAAATTCATAACGCTCAGAAACTTCCTTGTATTCTTCTATTGCCGCAACATTAACACTGCCGAGTGATTTTATTTTTTGCTTGAGTTCGTTAAGTCGTTTCTGAGCCTGTGGAGCATTATCAATTTCAATCGCTGTTTTCTCTGCCTCACGCTTTGTAAGTTCATATTCTTCCCAAAGCTTAGCTATTATATCATCATACTGCTTTTGAATATTTATTTTTCTTTCTTCAAGTCTTGCAAGCTCTCTGCCTGAGGTTTCACGCTCTGTTGACTTGTCACGTTCTATACTGCGTATTTCTACACTGCGCTTTTCAAGACTTTCACGCTGAACATTTGCATTATTGATTTTTTGATTAATGTTTGCCTGTTCATTTATTAACACATTAATGCTATCCTCAAACTGCTCGATTTCAGATTCTTTTTCGACAATTTGCAACCTGATTTGTTCAATTTGGGCTTTTAATTCAGCTTTGCGTTCCTCGTTGTTAGTGCCTGCTGATTTTGCAAAAACAATCTCTGAATTTAGTGAATCAATATCCTTTTGCGAAGATACTATTTCAAGACGTAAATTTTGCAGCAAAGACGAAAACTCTTCTCTTTTTTCTGTAAGAACAGTTCTGTTGCCGGTTACGGAATTTACACGTTCCTCAGCCGCCGCTATTTTAATATTTAATTCCGTAAGCTCCTCAACAGCCTTTTTCTTATCGGCAGAAAGTGCATTTATACGAGCCTTGCAATCATTAATTTCGGCAGCAGACGAATTTAAAAGCTGATGACAATTATCAAGTTCATTTTCACAGGCACGTTTTTCGGCATCCATACGTACAAGCTGTTGTTGCTTGTTTGAAAGCTCTGCCCTTACACCCATAATTTCAGCTTCAACAGCAGCATATTCACGAGAAATTGTAAGGCTTAGTTCCTCTGCCGACTTTGCTTTTTGCTCAATATCCTTTGTTTGCTTTTTTAATGTTTCAATTTCACTTGCTCTGCTAAGCAGTCCGGTATTTTTATTGAGCGAGCCACCGGTCAACGAACCGCCGGCATTTACAACTTGACCGTCAAGCGTAACAATCTTAAATCTGTATGAATATTTTTTTGCAATGGAGGTTGCGGCATTTAAGTCCTCTGCTACAACAATTTTGCCAAGCAGTGAGTTTAATATTCCTTTGTACTTATCATCACACGAACAAAGTTCAGCCGCTCCGCCTACAAAGCCATAGCAGTCATCTATACCATTCTCCTTTAACTCACGCGGTTTGATTGTATTTAGAGGTAAAAACGTAGCTCGACCTCCGTCAATAGATTTAAGGTATCCTATTGCTCGTTTTGCATCTTCATCGGTATTAGTAACAATATTCTGCATAGCCGCGCCAAGAGCAGTTTCGATTGCAACTCCGTATTTTTTGGGAACAGAAATCACACGGGACACAGGTCCGCAAATACCACGCAGCTTGCCGTTATTCTGTGCATTAACTACAAGTTTTACGCTCTTTGAAAAGCCCTCAAGATTACGCTCAAGATTCTCGAGAAAAGAAATTTTTCTTAAATGCTCTTTGACATCAAGCATAAGTTTATTGCTTTCTTCTTTGAGTTCATCTTTTTTTCTGCCTTTTGATGAGAGTTTGATGTTCAATCCCTCAATAGAGTTTTTAAGTGACTGTATTTCCTCTTCAATATTTTTGATGTTATCAGAGTAATCGGTAAGAATTTGACTCAATTCATCAGCCTGTATGAGTTTTTCGTCATTTGTATTGCTTAATGACAAAATTCGTGAATTAAGTTCACTTATTGTGCTGTCGGCGGTCATTTCAATTACTCTTGCATCAGCAGATTTGGAGGTCAAAACAGAAAGCTGAGCAGTTACCTCCTGCAAAACATCACCGCTTTTGCTTGACTCTATGTTAATGTTATTTAGCTTTTCTGAAAGCTCGCCGTATCGCTTTTGCTTTTCGATAATTGTTGCATCAAGAACGGCAATTTCTTCTTCTTTTTTTGCAATACGCTTTTCAAGTTCTTCTGCGCTTTGGTCAAATTGAGTAATTTCATTTTCTATACGCTCAATATTATCATTGCTGTGAAGTATGTCATTATTAGCAACAGAAACAGATGCTCGCAACTGGGATATTTTTGACTCAAGTTCTGAAATATTCAAACGATATTCCTCTATTACAGAGGCAAATTCACCGTTTCTTTTGTAAATTTCTTCGCTTTCAAGCTGGATTTTTTCTAAAGCTGATTCAGCATCATCATATTGAGATTTTGCTATTGATATTTTTTCATCCTGAAGTTTTAGCTCGTCTTGAGATTTGTCAAGAGTCAAAAGCCATAAAGCAATTTCAAGTCCGCGTTTTTCTTCTGAATATTTTAAAAACTTTTGCGCCTTTTCAGACTGCTTTTCAAGCGGTCCTACACGTTCTTCAAGCTCAGTAACAATATCTCTAAGTCTTAACAGATTGTCCTCTGTGTTCTTAAGCTTGCGTTCCGCATCGATTTTTCTGTATCTGTAACGGGAGATTCCCGCAGCTTCTTCAAAAATTTCTCTTCTGTCTTCACTTTTTGAAGATACAATGCTGTCAATTTTTCCTTGACCGATCATAGAATAGCCGTCACGACCAAGACCTGTATCCATAAACAGTTCGTTGATATCCTTTAGCCTTACAGCGGCTTTATTTATAAGGTATTCACTTTCCCCACTGCGATAATAACGCCTTGTAACTGCAATCTCATCGCCGTTAAAATCAAGAAATCTGTCAGAATTATCTATGTTTAATGTAACCTCGGCATATCCCTGGCGTTTTCTTTTGTCAGTTCCGTTAAAAACAACATCTTCCATTTTGGAACACCGCAGACTTTTAGGTGATTGCTCGCCTAAAACCCAGCGAATGGCATCGCTGATATTACTTTTTCCCGAACCGTTAGGACCTACAACCGAGGTAATTCCCTGCTCAAAGGATAATTTTGTTTTATCGGGAAAAGTCTTAAATCCCTGTACTTCCAATGATTTTAAACGCATTATTATGCTCCTATTTTAAGTATAAATCGTATTTTGGCAAAGTGTTATCAAATTTTATATCAAATTTATAGCCAAGTTTTTCAAAAGCTGATAAATTGGATTTTTTCTGTCCCAAAAACTTAGAAAGTGACCTTTGATTAATAAATACCGTATTAAATCCGTCTGATTTTTGAGCAATTCTGTAAAATTTATTGTAAAAAATCCGATTTTCACACAGTTCCTTAAAAGCCGGATGATAATTGTTACCAATACTGTTTTTAATAAGGCTGTCAGAATAGTGAAGCCCAAGCCTGATTATGTTGATGTTGTTATCTTCAAACATCTCAATAAGCTTGGAACAAAGCTCTATCGACGCTTCAAGCGAGTAAGGCAAAAATACTCCGCTGTTATACAGACTCTCAAGCTCAGTGTCACGCATAACAACAGTAGGGTAAATTCTGACTGTATCGGGCATAAGCGCAATAAACTGCTCAGCTGTTAAAATATCGGTCTGAACAGTTGACCTATACAGCCCTGTCATCATCTGCAAGCCGAGCGAAAAGCCATATGACTTTATAAGTTTTGAAGCATAAACAACATCCGCTGAACTGTGTCCTCTGTTATTTGCACTCAGAACAATATCATCCATTGACTGTGCGCCAAGCTCGATTGAAGTTACTTTGTATTGTTTTAACAATTTAAGGATACTATCATCAATACAATCGGGACGAGTTGAAATTCTAATACCATAAAAGATGTCGGTATACGGCTTTGCTGCTTCAAGTAAACTAACCATATAGTTTCTGTCTATTGCGGTAAAGCTTCCTCCAAAAAAAGCAATCTCTGCACTGTGAGTATCATTACCCAAATCAATTATTGCTTTTTTTATTGTATTTTCAACATCGCTTGGCGTTGGCTGATATGCTTGACCTGTGATATTTTTCTGATTGCAAAAACTGCATTTATGCGGGCAGCCGTTATGCGGAATAAAAATTGAAATATTACTGTGTTTAATAACCCATCAACTCCAAGGCTTCTCTTGCCGCCTGCTGCTCAGCCTCTTTTTTGCTTCTTCCTCCGCCCTTGCCTATTACATTGCTGTTAAGGTGAACTTCAACAACAAAATGCTTGTCGTGATCCGGTCCGCTTGCTCCCACCAAAACATATTCAAGCTGTTCTCCGGGATTTTTCTGGATAATCTCCTGCAAGGCGGTTTTGTAATCATTTAGCCGTTTCTTCTTTGAATTTTTAATTGCAGGAATAATAAAATTCATAATATGCTTAGTTGCAGCATCCATTCCGCCATCAATATAAATTGCGGCAATTAATGCTTCAAATGCATCTGATAAAATTGACGGACGTTGTGCACCGCCATTATTGCGCTCACCCTTGCTAAGCATAAGATGTTCGCCTAAATTTATGCTTTTCGCAAATTCAAAAAGTGTTTTTTCACACACAAGCGACGCTCTTAGCTTTGTAAGCTCACCCTCAGGCAACTCAGGGCAATTTTTAAAAATATAATCGGAAACAGCGATAGACAGCACTGCATCACCCAAAAATTCAAGACGCTCGTTGTACTTTATGTGCTTTGACTTATGCTCGTTTGCATAAGATGAATGAGTGAGCGCCTCACTAAGCAAACTCTTGTTATTAAACTGATATCCGATTTTTTTCTGTAAATCTTCCATCCTAAACTCCTAAATCCGTGTATACTATAACTGATATTTATATTATCCGTCCTATTTGCCGAATTTCGGCAGCTGACAGTTAATGATTATAATGATGAAGAAATTTCTTCAATAGCATTCGCTTTTACATATTCAACTGAAAGACGAATTGCATTCTTTACAGTAACCGCCTTTGCGCTGCCGTGAGCTTTAAACACAGGCTTTGACGAACCAAGAATCGGTGCACCGCCATAGCGATTATAGTCAAAATGTGTTTTTAACGTCTTTAAATCCTTCATTACCATAGCAGCGGCAAGCTTGCCCTTTGCACTGTCAGAAAACATATGCTTAATTTGCTTCATAAGCGTAAGCGCTACACCTTCGTATGTTTTTAGAATAAGATTGCCTGTAAAACCGTCACATACTACAACATCACATGCTCCGGCAGGAATATCTCTTCCTTCAACATTACCAATAAAATTAAGCTTGCTGTTTTTGAGCAGCTCATATGTACTGCGGTAAAGCTCGGTGCCTTTGTGGTCCTCTGCACCTACATTTGCCAAACCTATGCGGGGATTTTTAACTCCCATAACCTTACTCATATATATTGACCCCATAAGAGCAAACTGATAAAGCATTTCAGGGCGGCACTCAATGTTTGCCCCACCGTCCATTAGCATAAAAAAGCCTGTTTCTGACGGCATAACGGGTGCGAAAGCCGGACGCTTTATACCTTTGATGCGCTTTATTCCGAGGGTAGCTCCCATACACAAAGCACCGCTGTTACCTGCACTGACAAAGGCATCTCCCTCACCTTGGCTGAGAAGTTTTAGACCAACTGCCATTGAGCTGTCTTTTTTTTCCTTAATAACACTGTCAGCTGAATCTTCCATAGTGATTACTTGAGAGCAATTATAGATGCTAATATTCTCTTGTGAGAGCGAATTGTCAACAAAAACCTTTTTGATTTTGTTCTCATCGCCGGTCAATGTAACGCTGATGCCATATTCTTTGACAGCATCAACACAGCCTTTAATAATTTCAAGCGGAGCATTGTCGCCTCCGAATGCATCGACTATAATGTTCATTCTAATCACCCACCGCATTTTCTATGATAAATTTATCTAAATTTTCGAGTGCTCTTTGTGAATAAGCAGCACCTCGCTCACGTTTGTCACGAGGTCTGTTTTCCAGTTCAGGCAACACACCAAAGTTTGCACCCATAGGCTGGAACTTGTCCACACTCGGGTTTGAAATATATGCCGAAAGAGCACCAATCATTGTTGTTTCAGGTAATGTGAGTGTTTTTTTGCCATTAAGAATCCTACAAGCATTGATTCCTGCCATTATTCCTGATGAAGCAGATTCCATATATCCCTCAACACCTGTAATTTGTCCTGCAAAAAACAAATGATTATTTTCTTTTACAGAATAATCGCTGTTTAAAATCTTTGGCGAATTCAAAAAAGTATTCCTGTGCATTACACCATAGCGTGCAAATTCCGCATTATGCAGTGCAGGTATGAGAGAAAACACACGCTTTTGTTCGGGAAATTTAAGATTTGTCTGAAACCCTACAAGATTATATGTTGCTCCCGCTGTATTTTCCTTGCGAAGCTGTAAAACAGCCCAAGGTCTGTGCCCGGTCTTAGGATTTATAAGGCCAACAGGTTTCATCGGACCGAATCTGAGCGTGCCCTCGCCTCTCTGAGCCATTACCTCAACAGGCATACAACCCTCGTACACCTTAGGATTGTTAACATCACAGTCGTGTAACGGAGCTCGCTCCGCACAAACAAGAGCATTATAGAATATTTCATACTCTTCTTTGTTCATAGGACAGTTAATGTAATCCTCTCCATCACCCTTGTCATAACGTGATGCAAAGAATGCATATTCCATATCTATGCTGTCAGCCATTACAATCGGAGCAGCAGCATCAAAAAATGAAAGTGAAGTACCAAACATATTCTTGATATATTCTGCAAGCGGTTCTGAAGTTAAAGGACCGCTTGCAACTATTGTAATTTCATTTTCGGGAATTTTAGTGACTTCAGTATTTATTACCTTAATATAAGGATTATTTTTTATTCCCTGCGTTGCGGCAGCTGAAAAAAGCTCTCTGTCAACTGCAAGCGCTCCTCCTGCCGGTACACGACAGGTATCAGCGCACCTCATAAGAAAAGAATTTAATCTGCGCATTTCTTCTTTAAGCAGACCAGCCGCACTTTCAACACGAAGTGCCTTAAGTGAATTTGAGCACACAAGCTCAGCAAACATATCCGTGTGGTGAGCAGGCGTCTTTTTTTGTGGTTTCATTTCGTACAGGTGAACATTGATTTTTCGTGACGCAATTTGCATTGCAGCCTCACAACCGGCAAGTCCTGCACCAATAACATTAATATGCATTATTTTTCATCCAAATTTACAGTCTTTGTAAAGCCGCAACCATCTGTTGCACAGAATAGCACCGGCTTCTTGCCTTTTTTCTTATAAAGAATTTCTCCACACTGTGGGCATTTTTCATTTGACGGCTCGTTCCAGCTAACAAAATCACATTGCGGATAGTTTGAACATCCATAGAATATTCTTTTTGTTTTGGTGTGTTTTACAATAACATCGCCATCACATTTAGGACATTTTACTCCGGTCTTTTCAACATATTTCAGAATGTTTTTACACTCAGGATAGCCGGGACAAGCAATAAACTTGCCATATCTGCCTACTTTTACTACCATTTTTCGTCCGCACTTGTCGCAAACAATGTCAGTTTCATCCTCTTTGAGCTGAATTTTTACACCCTCCATATCTGTTTTTGCCTTTTTGAGGGTTTTCTCAAAATCACCATAAAAATCGTCAAGCAGATTTACCCATTCTTCCTTGCCACCCTCAACCATATCAAGGTTTTCTTCCATCTGTGTTGTAAACTTTACATTAACAATCTTTGGAAAACGCTCTTTCATAAGGTTAGTTGTTACCTCGCCAAGCTCGGTAGGAACAAGACTTTTGCCCTCGCGTTTTACATATTCATGGCTTGTTATGGTAGTAATTGTTGCGGCATAGGTTGACGGTCTGCCAATTCCGTATTCTTCAAGAGCCTTAATTAATGATGCCTCTGTGTATCTTGCGGGAGGTTGTGTAAAATGCTGATTTTTCTTAAGCTCTTTACACTTTACAGGCATATTGTTCTCAAGCGGAGGAAGCTGTGTTGATTTTTCTTCTTCTTCGTCCTTTCCCTCCACATAAAGTGTTGTAAAACCGTCAAAATCCACTCTGTATCCTGATGCCTTAAAAATATATCCGTTAGCTGAAATATCAGCCTGAGTTGTCTTTTGAATACAGTCAGCCATTTGTGATGCTGTAAATCTGTTCCAAATCAGCTTATATAGCTTATATTGGTCTGATGTAAGACTTGACTTTACACTGTCCGGCGTAAGATGAGGCATTGAAGGGCGGATTGCCTCGTGACCGTCTTGAGCGTTGTTTCTTGACTTAAAGAAACGTGGCTTTGCAGGTAAATACTTATCACCATACTGAGATTTAATAAATTCAGTTGCTTCTTCAATAGCAACATTAGAGATCCTGAGCGAGTCAGTTCTCATATATGTTATAAGACCGGTTGCACCCATTCCGTTAATATCAACGCCCTCATAGAGTTCCTGAGCAACCTTCATTGTACGACGTGACTGAAAACCAAGTTTACGTGATGCTTCCTGCTGAAGGGTTGATGTTATAAAAGGCGGTGCAGGAGATTTTTTGCGAGTGCCGTTCTTCACCTTTGTGATTATATATTCGGCATCCTGCAAATCTGCCTCTATTTTTTCTGCCTGTTGTTGATTTGTAATCTTAATTTTGCCGTTAGCATCGGAATACAGTGATGCTGTAAATGATTTTCTGCTGCCTTTAGGAATAAATTTTGCATCTATTGACCAATACTCCTCAGGCTTGAATTTTCTGATTTCTTCTTCGCGGTCAACAATAATTCTTACTGCAACAGACTGTACTCTGCCGGCAGAAAGACCTCGTCTTATTTTTTGTGAAATAAACGGGCTGAGCTTGTAACCTACAAGACGGTCAAGAACACGTCTTGCCTGTTGTGCGTTAACCAAATCAATATTTATTTTTCGGGGATTACTCATTCCGTTAGTTACACCGGTTTTTGTAATCTCATTAAATTCTACTCTGTTTGTTTCATCCGTCGGCAATCCCAATATATATGCAAGATGCCAAGATATAGCTTCACCCTCACGATCAGGGTCGGTTGCAAGGAAAATATTGTCACACTTGTCAGCCGTTGACTTTAGTTCATCTACTAGCTTTTCTTTTCCCTTTATTATTTCATATTTAGGAGTAAAGCTGTTTTTTATATCTACACTCAATCTTGACTTTGGCAAATCACGGACATGACCCATTGAAGCTACGACCTCGTAGCCACTGCCAAGATATTTTTTTATTGTTTTAGCCTTTGCAGGCGACTCCACAATTACCAAATCTGACATTTCAGACCTCCGATTTATTTTAAAATGTACTTTCTTCCCTGCAAAGCGGTTACAAGCCCTTTCATTTCAAGCATAGTCAACGCAGTAAGCACCTTAAACATGGGAATATTCAAGTCATTGGAAATTCTATCTATATGCACAGGCTCATTGCCTATGTAATCATAAACCTTCTGTGCAATATTAGGCAAATCTAAATTCTTTTTGTGCTCAATTATTTTATGCTCACTAATTTGAGCGGTTTTGTTATTTTCTGCATCTTTTTGAGTTTTTAATATTTGCTTTGGTTCTTTCTCAAGCGTCGATTTTTTATTCTCGTTTAAGTAAATACGCCGTTCCTGTAGATGCCGTGCTCCTTTGACGGGAGCAGCTAATATATCTTCAAGATTTATTGCGCTGAAATCGACCTCTCCGTTTGTTGCATAAAGATTGTCATATTCATTTAATATATCCATAAAGTCAGTGACCGGGATTGCACTGCCTTCTTTTATGCGATTGTTTGAACCCTCGTTTTGAGGGCTGTTGTTTCCGAGCAAGGCAAAAACATCTTTCCCTTGCTCAAGAGCTAAATTTGCGGTTATAAGAGAACCGCTTTTGACACCGGACTCTATGATGAGAATACCGTTAGATAATGCAGATATAATTCGATTTCTTGCAGGGAAATAATAATTTCGCGGTGTTTCATCCGGTGGGTACTCGGAAATAACCGCACCTTTGCGCGGAATAGTCCTTCGAATATCAGCATTTTCTGCAAGGTATTTGCAGTTTAAGCCACAGCCTCTCACACAAACTGTAACTCCGTCAGCGGCAAGCGAGCCTCTGTGTGACGCACCGTCAACACCTAATGCACCGCCGCTTACAATAATTATACCGTATTTAGAAAGCGCATATGCAAACTTGTATGAATTTTTTAATCCATATTGAGTTGCACGACGAGTTCCGACAATTCCTATCGAAAACTGATTGTCAACATCCGGAAGATGTCCGTCTACATAAATTAATGCAGGAGGAGTATCAATGTTATATAAACACTGTGGATAAGTTTCATCATCAATACAAACAATCGAATAATTTAATTCGTTGCATCTGTTGATTATATTTTGAGCATCGTCAATGCTTGCTTTTGAAAGTTTTGCAATATCATTCTGCGAAAAAATACCGCAAATACGCCACTCATTTTCTCTTCCTAAATAAAAATCAGCAATATCACTATACAACTCAAAAATTCTTTTTACCTTTGGATTGTTATATCCAAGTGCTAAAGTTAACCATATCCAATACTTTGCATTAGCTGATATCATCTTATCATTTCCCACATTATTATTGAGGCAGCTATCGAAGCATTCAAAGATTCGGCTCTGCCGTCCATTGGTATTGTAATTGATTTCTCACAGGCTTTTATTGTTTCTGCCTTGATGCCGTTACCCTCGTTACCGATAACGACAACGCAAGGTGTGTTAAATATTGTTTGAGTGACTTTATTTGCCTCTGTAGACACAACAGCAGCAAAAGAGTTTAGCTGCGGATTATCGTTTAAAAATTTGCAAACCGAATCACAAATCATAAACGGAATTCTGAACACAGCACCCATACTGCCTCGAACTACCTTAGGACTGTAAATGTCACAACAGTCCTTAGACAGTATTACGCCGCTAATATTAAAAGCCTCGGCTGTACGCAAAATTGTACCGAGATTGCTTGGATCCTGTAAATTGTCCAATGCTAAAAATTTGTCACTATTTTTTATTGTATCAAACTGAAAAGTTTTGTCAAGTGCTTTTATTGTGCAAAGAAAACCTTGCGGAGTTTTGGTGTCGCTTATCAAAGAAAACAGTGCAGGTGAAATAATATAAGTTTTGTCTGCATATTCAGACAATTTCTCGTACTCTGAGGTATGCTTTTCAATGGATTTTTCGGTAACAAACAAAGTATCAATATGCGACTCACTATATAATGCATCCATACAAATACGCACGCCTTCAGCCACAAACAACCCACATTCACGTCTAAACTTTGCACTTTTTTTGAGTTTAACTACATTTTTAATATTGATATTATCCTTACTTGTGATTATAAGCACAGATAATCCCCCATATCTCCTAAAAACAGCAAATGCGTTTGGGGTTTCCCAAACGCAGTCACATATAAGTCAAATTAAGCGTTCTTAGCCTGTTCAACAAGTGAAGTAAAAGCAGCAGGATCTGAAATAGCAATTTCAGAAAGCATCTTACGGTTAAGAGTAATTCCTGCCTTCTTAAGACCGTTCATAAATGTTGAATAGTTTGTGCCGTTAGCCTTGCAGGCAGCAGAAATACGGGTAATCCAAAGACGACGGAAATCTCTCTTTCTCTGCTTACGGCCGATATATGCATAATTACCGGACTTCATAACAGCCTGTTTAGCCATTTTAAAATGTCTGGATTTTGCACCCCAATAACCTTTGGCAAGCTTTAATACCTTTTTTCTTCTTTTGCGAGTCATCATCGCACCTTTTACACGAGCCATTTATATTACCTCCGTTTATGTTAAAATAGTAGTAATTCAGCGATTAGCGATTATTTATAAGGAATTAAGCGCTTAATCTGAGCTGTATTGGTCTTGTCAGCAACAGTAGTCTGACGCAAACCTCTTTTACGCTTAGTTGTCTTTTTGTTCAAGATGTGGCTCTTGTTAGCGTGAGCACGGATAACCTTACCGCTCTTAGAAAGTTTAAATCTTTTCTTTGCACCACTGTGAGTTTTAATTTTAGGCATAATATTATCCTCCTTAGCTTTAATTACTTATTTGACTTTGGAGCAAGAAACATAAGCATATTGCGACCTTCAAGCTTTGCAGGTTTTTCAACAACTGCTGTTTCACTGCAAGCATCAGCAAAACGCTTCATAGTTTCCAGACCAATTTCCGGATGTCCCATTTCACGACCTCTAAAACGAATTGAAACCTTAACCTTGTCGCCGTGTTTGATAAACTTGAGAGCATTGTTAAGCTTTGTATTAAAATCGTGAGTGTCAATATTGAGTGAAAGTCTTACTTCCTTAATATCAACGACGCGTTGATTCTTTCTTGCTTCCTTTTCCCTCTTAGCTTGCTCAAAACGATACTTGCCGTAATCCATAATCTTGCATACGGGCGGATTGCTTTGCGGAGCAATTTTAACCAAGTCAAGATTTTTTTGTTCAGCTAAGTTCAGCGCGTCCTTAGCGGACATAATGCCAAGTTGCTGGCCGTCAGAGCCAATTATTCTAAGCTCTCTGTCACGGATTTCTTCATTAATCTGAATTTCTTTCTTGCCGATGGGTAAGCACCTCCAAAGTACCTTAAAATAATAAATGCGGACAGAAATACTCCGTCCGCATAACAATACATAATAAACAAATTAAGTATTGACCCGTGCAGACGACACCCCACAGGTGAAAGCATTCCTGCTTTGCTTTATTGTGAATACATTATATTACAAAAATATCTGTTTGTCAAGCTGTAATTATAAATTTTTAGCAGGAGAATTAATTACATTATTTTTTCTATCTTCAAGATAAATTACAGGAACATATTTGTTTGTAATAATAACAAAAACAATGCTCAATGAAATCAGTATCAAAAGATATAAAGAAATAAGGTCATAACTCATTAAGCCAAAGAAGTTAATTACATAGGCATACGGCATTAAAGCACACCAAGCAACCATAATTACTTTTAATATGTTTTGATACCATACGCTTTCTTCGCATGTTTTGCCGCAAAAATACGGAAAAAACTTTTTAAAAAACATAACAACAGGAATTAAACCGATGTAAAGAACAAAAGCAAACGGAATACTGAATTTGTATTGCAAAAAAATGTCCGGATATGCTTTTTCAAAAATTCTGAGTATCGGAATA
Source organism: Ruminococcaceae bacterium UBA7127 (assembly GCA_002493005.1). Classification (GTDB taxonomy): domain Bacteria; phylum Bacillota; class Clostridia; order Oscillospirales; family Acutalibacteraceae; genus Ruminococcoides. Next base: position 41,527 of record DKXL01000054.1, on the reverse strand, counting down.
TGAATTCCTATATAAAGCAAAGTATTTTGCCCGATATATGTAATAAATTTAATTTTTGGCAGATGCATAACTATCAAAGTAATTGCCGCTGAAAATGCAAGCGCCGTAATATAAAACAGTAACAGCGAATTCCCGAATTTATTTGCAGTCATGGAAATTCTTCCGTTAAACCGATGTGAAACAAGTCCTATTGCAGTAAAAGCAATTATAAGTGCGAGCATTTTAATAATATAGGCAAATGAAATTTTATGATCTCTAAAACTACTCTGCTTATACCACATCATAAAACGATTGCCGATATAAAGCATTGTCACAGCAGTCAGTGCAACATTAAAGTGCCACAGCTGTGCTACACCCTTATCCAAATATCCTGTGACTCCGCAAATCAGTACAGCACACAGCAGTACGGCTTCATTGCCCTTTGTCAGCTTCAACAGACATACATACAAAATATTAGCAAAAAACAGAACCAACAAAAACCACAAAGCATTTGAAGTTGAACTGATTATCATATTGTTTCCTGCAAAAATACCTTTAAATGCACCCCAGATTGTTACGTCAGTTGATTGACTCAGAATATGGAAAGCAAAGTACCATAAAGGAAAACACAAAAAGCTCATCCATAAATAAGGAACAATCAATCCCTTTACCTGTCTAATAATATAATTTTTTATAGGCATACTTATTAGCTTGTTCCTATTTACGGTAAGTCCCGATATCAAAAAGAACAACGGCATATGGAATGAATAAATCAAAGACTGCATTTCTTTTGGAAGTGCAACATGCCCAAGTATTACAAAGAAAAATGCAATACCTCTCAGTTGGTCAATCCAGACAATACGATCTTTTTCGCCGTTCAAACACAAACACTCCTCTCAGGTGACAACAGCATAAATGCTAAAAAGCTATTCTTTTTTCTGCTTCTCGTACTCCATAATATCATCATAAATTCTCTTACAGGAATTAAGGTCGGAATATGCAAAGAAATCGTCAGCTCTTTTTCTGTAGAAAGGTTTGAGTTCACAGTTATTCTCCATATATTCACAAAGGCAATCAACCATTTCCTGATGCTCTGTGCAAATTTCACCAAAGCCCATGGAGTCATAGAAGAATCCTCCCTCCTTATAGTGCGGAGGCAATTTTGGAGGATGATAATATAAAACAGGCTTGCGCATATAGGCAAAATCGAATTGTACACCTGAATAGTCGGTAAGCATCAGACTTGATTCAGTGAGGATTTTTTCATAATTTACAGATGTTGCCGGTATTATCTCTACACCGTCAATTTCAGGGTAATCGACAATTTGTGCACTGATAATCGGGTGAAGCAGATATATAAGTTTATATCCGGTTTTGCGTGCCGTATTGATGAGTTTCTCATCGGTAAGCAAATTATAATAAATTTTGTAGTAGTTTGTATGCTTAAACTCAGGATAATAAGGTCTTGACTGCCCCATTACCGGCGGCATGGAAATATATGCTCTCCAAGTAGGTGTAATTAAAATCTGTTTGTGGTCATCACTGACAAGTCCGTCATATCGCGGAATACCTGTCAGTCTTAAAACAGACTTGTCCTCATAACCGTAAATAGGATGTTCAAGATTTTTAATTTCATATTTTGATGCACAATAATACCTTTTGGTATTGTTATAAACCCTGTTAAGCTCCTGCGCAAGCTGCTGTACGGAAAGTCCGTGCTGAATGCATGTTACATCTGCAAAGATAAGGTCGGAAACATACTTAACCTGAGAGTTTGAAAAGCCGTTAAAAGAATGAACTCCGCCGTGAGTGGCAAATACAACATCTGCATTAAGATAATAAAGTCTATTCTTCATAGTGCCGAAATACAACGGCCTATACCCTTCTTTTCTTAATCTTTTGGCATCATCACAACCTCTGTTGATTACATAAGCAGGGGTTATACCATCATTTTGCGTAAGCATAAACTTATAGAAATACTCACCGCAATCTCCGCCCTTGTAAAGCTTGTCATAAGTAAGCCATATTTTTTTATGTTTAAAATACGGGCGGGTAAGCCAATAGCAGATTCTTGTGATAAACATACGATATGATCTCTGTGGTCCGTGAGTCATAGATGCAATCATCATAACTTCTCTTGCAAAGCGCTTTAATCCGTGTATTTTTGTAAAAACAAGATCATTTTTGTTATTAGCAAAGCACACCGCTCTGTCATTATCACCAAATTTCCAGTATGAAAATGGAATGTTTGAAGCAACCTTTGCGGTGTAACGTCTTGTAGCATACGGAATCTGCACAAGAAAATTATCGTATGAAATATAAAATCTAAGCGCACTATCGCAACTGTCAGAAAGCATACTTTCGTCAATTTCTATCTTAAAAGTATATCTCTTGTTTGTTGATATTCCAAAATATTTTGTATGCGCATATCTATATGTCGGAAGAATATTTATTTCTCTGTCATCAAGGAAACACTTGAGTTCACAGTTTGACATATCCATAAAATCATCAACAGAACCCTCCATTAACAAAGTGCCGTTATTATACTCAAGTATTTCAATAAATACCCTTAGTGCGGCTGCTTTCATAATGGTGATGTCATTATAGGTTCTGACAATATTCCTGTTATCATAAACATATCTGCTTTCGGTTTTTGGACCGTACTTTGTATTAAATAATGCAAGGCACAGACCTTTTACCATATTATATTGAGGAACATTGCGTGAATTAAAAATAACATTGTTATCAATATGAGCAAGAATACTCTGACAAAGTGAGTAAAACTCGTCCCATTTTTTATCAACGATATGCTTATTATCGTTGTTTTGATTATATATATATCTCCATCTTAGTTCATAGAGAGCAGCATACTGCACAAACACCTTGGTTGTGTCATTACATCTGTAATTTTCAACCATCGGTAATACAAACTGCTTAAGAGAGTCCATATACCAATACTCATCGTGCATACCCGGAAAATTCACTTTGTCTGAAGTCAGAGGAAAAGGTGAAATATACAACTCGTTATCAATTCTTGTAAGTCCGTCATATTTATCAAGTATTCTGTACATTGCGTCTTTTAACGCATCATACTTTAAGTCGGGATTTATACCGACATTTTTTATAGCAGGGATACTGAAAACTACACCGGCAGTTTCAACCGGAACAAATTTAGGATTAATACTAAGGTCAATAAACTCAACATTTTTCTTTCTGCAACATTTACAAGCCTTTCTGAGGTTCTTTTTAACCAATGTATAATCAATTTCAGTTGTATTTACAGAAATAACATTCAGATATTTACTCTCAATATCCGAATTAATAACTGAATTTAATACAGAAAAGAAACCCTTAGTAAAAATATCACCGCTGTTTGCAAATATTACATAATCATCTGTAAGCTTTTGAGTAATATTTGATAAAGCAGTTGAGGAAGAAATTCCCCTGACATCACTTACCGTAACATTAAAGCCCTTTAAAATATCTGCATTGAAATCAGATTCATCAATAAAATTCAAAATATTGATATTTACAGAAGCTTTGTCCGGTGATGAAGCCGCTATACTTTTTAACGTATAATTTAAATCCTCTTGTGTATGATTATTAGAAATAATAATTGTAAGCAAGGTACAATCTTCCTTTACATTAATTTTTCCTGAGCTGATAGTCAGTATATTCACCTAAATCTATTTGTATAATATCATGACTGACGTGTCTTTGACTTACGGGTATCATATTCATATAATCACCGTAAAGGTAAGTCAGATATTTATCGTATTCTTTTGGTACAGGCAACTTAATATCTTCAAAATCAACCCACACAACCTCGTCAAGCCATTCCTTTGGAAATGCTCCGCGGGTAATGTTTCGACCCATACTGTCAAAAAGATATTTGCCGTTATTTTTACTTTTATACAGCGATATGAGCTTATTCTGCACAAATTCAAGAAAACGCAGAGGAAATATTTTTTTCAGAAAATTTGCCACGGCAGAAGAAAATTTGCTGTTTGCGTTTACAGGAGTATCTCTCCACTTATTAAGCACCAACCATCTTGCGCTTGCGGCAGCGTGCATATGAAGCTTGCTTATAAAGCTATTGTCAGAAGTATAATCCTGAGCAAGCACATCAAGAAAAATACCATTGTGAATATCTGAAAATCTTGAGGTGAATTCAGTTGAAAAAACGGTATTGTTGATTCTGATTTTTGTAAATGGGAAATGACTTGTTTTTTCGTAATTATTATTCTGAATAGACAAATTACGAGGTAATTCCTCCGGCAGAACCTTAAGAAATTTATCGTAATCCTCCCTAAGCATCATAACATCAGCGTCATCATCCCACGGAATAAACCCATGATGTCTGATTGCGCCTAAAAGACTTCCTCCGCCCAAAAAATACTTTATGTTATGCTTTTTACATATACGGTCGATTTCCTTTAAAAATCCCAAAAGTATTTCCTGAATGGACGACAGCTTGCCGTCATAAGCATCAGGAAACATAAAAACTTCATTGCTATTAAGATAGGCATACTTTGAAATAAGCAATGCGTCTTTAATATTAACCTGAGGCTTCCATCCAAGTCCCTTAAGCTTAGTATTATTTATCGCACAGCCGATTTGTACTGCTCCGTCCTTTGAAACAACAACATCACAATCTTCAAACAGTTGACAAATTACTGCTGCCAATTCTGCGGAAGAAACAGTTGAACCATCTGAACAGGCATTGTAAATCGAGTAGCTTTTTCCAAAAACGATAACATAAAATAAAGCTGTCAAAAAATCGTTTATATATAAATATGACACATTGTCAGATTTATTTTTAAAATTAAATTCACCGTTTTCAGCAACTTTTTTAATAAGCGAAGCTATAAACCGTGAGTCTGAAAAAGTGCATATTAAGGAAGCGCATCTTATAACCTTAATGGCAAAAGAATACTGATGAGCCGCCGAGAAAAACAGGTTTTCCAAAGACTGAGCCACAAGAGTTTTGTAGTTATTTTCCGAAAAGTCCAAATTACCTGTTTCGTACTCGGAAGCAACAAAACCTCGGGGTAATTTTCCATATACAGAAGTATCTGACAAAAGAATGCACTTTTCAGGTTTTACCTTTGATAATATAGAAACTACACCATTTGCCTTTTCAATAAACATTTTTCCCTCTTCAACAGATTGAAAACTGTCAGGAAGAAGGAAATTTGTTTCTATCCAAATATCAGAAGTTTCATTAAATTTCAAAAGAGGCAAAATTTTAAAATCTTCTCTGTCCGAAAAAACAGCGAAATGATTTATAGCACTGCTGTCTTCATAAAGAACAAAAATTTTATTATTCAGCTTTTTTAAGTCATTCAGCGATAAAAAAGAAAGCGCTATTGAGCGTGAAATCATTGAGTTTCCCGAAATCACGACATTAGAGTTTGAAATTCTTTTGAAATCTAAACCTTTATCCCGTGAAGGAGCCAAAGCCCAGTCACGTTCAAATTGATTAAGCGGTAATTCAGTTAACATATTAAAACTCTCAATAAAACATTTATCGGTCTTCAAGAATAGCTACTGCTCTTCTGATTCCCTCTTTTAAATCAACCATAGGCTTCCAACCTAAGGCTTGAAGCCTTGAACTGTCCATTATTTCCGGTGTTGGAGATAATGCAGATACAGAAACAGATGGTTCAGCTTCGTCCTCAGGATTTGCAAATGAAAGAGTAATGTTCCTTTCGGGGAATACTTCACAGGCAGTTTTAGCAAAATTCCTGATAGTTGTATCGGACTTTTCATAGGATATATTATAAGGCAGAGCTGTTTCTCCGTTGAGAAGGATAAACAGCAACGCCGTTACAGTGTCGGAAACATAACAGAAAGAACGGTTTGCCGCGCCGTTGCTTTTGAGAAGTATGTTTTCTCTGTGGACAACATTTGCAATAAATTGAGCCCACACTCTGTCATCATTAAGACTGCTCGCACCGTATATATAGCTTGGTCTTGCAATCTTAACCTGCATTCCATACTGCTTTGAATAGCTTGCGGCAAGAGTTTCGGATGCTCTTTTGCCTACAGCATAGCAATTTTTATAAGAAGTAAAATCAACATAACCAATATCGGATTCGGAAAGAAAATTCTTACTGTTATGCACAACACCGTATACCTTAAGACTTGAAATAATAAGGGAAGCTTCACTATTTGATTCCTTGGCAAAATCAAGCACATTCACTGTGCCTGCAAGGTTTGCATTTATAGTACCTACAGGGTCATTTTCAAATTGGATATTGCTTGCCTGACTTGCAGCGTGGATTACAAAATCTGCTTTTTCGGCTCTTATTTTTTCAGAAACATCCTGAACGCAAAGGGTGATATCATCACGCCCAAGCAAACTGCCGAACTTATCTTTTGCACGCTGTTCATTTCTGACAAGGGCTACGATCTTTGTATTGTCATTATATAAATCATTTCTGAGCAAAAATGTCAATACCATATAGTATCCTATAAAACCGCCTGCACCTGTAATTAATACAGTTTTGCCCTGAAATCTGTCCCACGCAAGTTTTGCGGAAGCAATTTCAGATATATCAGCATAAACAGTCTTTTTTACATTATCTTTAACATTACAGCCCATATTTTAATTCTTCCTTTGCAAACTGCTTGTAATTTTCATAGTAATACTGAGCACGCATAGTATTTAAATCTTCGGGAGTAGTAACCTTTATATTAAATCTTTCGCCGATAAACAGGTGCACCTTTTCGCCAAGCTCAATAAAAAGTTCACTTGATGAAACAGGGTTTGTGATTCCACGCTTATATGCTTCATCGTGCGCCCAAAGGATTCTTTCCATAGTATAACCCTGAGGAGCCTGAGTAATATACATTGTGCTTCTCTGATAGCTTTTATCACAGTTTTCGCCGTCCTCGCTGTATAAAAGGGAGTCAATGCTTGGAGTAACCGGAACTGCTGTTTTATATTTTCGTGTGTCTTTGATACAGTTTGTAATAAGCTGTTCAGAAAGCATAGGACGAACGCCGTCGCAAATCAAAATTATATCATCAGGATTCTTTGAAAATTCTGCTGTTGCAACAACGCCGTTATGAATGGAATCAAAGCCATTTTTTCCTCCCGGAACAATCGATTTTACCTTAGGAACATTAAAAGCAGAAATAAGTTCCTTAAGGTAACCTATCCAATCTTCTTTGCAGGCAACAACTATTGCATCAACCATGGAATGACGCGCGAAATGCTCCATAGTATGAATAATAATAGGTTTTCCTCCTACCTCTAAAAACTGTTTTGGCATATCGGAATATTTCATTCTTGCACCGATACCGCCTGCAAATAACATAGCTGTTACCATGATAATTCCATCCTTTCAAATTGAATTCAGAAAATTGCTTAAAATTAAAATTAATATTTCAAATATTGCAAAATTACAATATTCAACAGATTCTTATGCTATTATCTATTGTATAATAACACATATATGATTTTTTTGTCAATACAAACACAATACATTGTGTATTTACATCTTGAAATATACAATTCTGTGTGTTAAAATTAAATGACAGGAAGTGATTATATGATAAATACCCCTCAGCAAAATTTTATTAACAGAAGTTACAGCTATAATAACTATAATAGTAGTTTAGATTATATAAAACACCTTGAAAAACGAAATCTCAGAAAAAAGTCAAATGCACTTGGCTTTTTCATTTTTTCATATATCATAACAATGACCGTATTGTCGTTTATAACAACGTTTATATTGGCGTTATTTTCAATGGGGTCAACCAAGTTAACAAACAATTTTATATTATCACATCTCTACTACATATTTATTGCTGTTTTTTCAGCATTAATTACTTCTTTGATGTATATAGTATTTTCAAAATCTGACATTAATGAAATCATAATATGCAAAAAAGTCAAACTATCCTTATTATTACCCTTAACTTGCATCGGAATGGGCGTTGCGATGCTTGCAAACTACGCGAGTGATATTATACTCCGTAATTTTTCAATATTCGGTATTGAAAATACAATTAACTTCAGCAGTTCTTCAAGCTCACTTTTCACAAATATACTTTACGTTATATCAACCGCATTAGTTCCCGCCCTTGCCGAAGAATTCGCATTTAGAGGTATTTTGATGGGTTCACTGCGCAAATACGGTGATTCTTTTGCAATAATAGCATCTGCTGTTATGTTTGGCGCAATGCATGGCAATATCGTGCAAATACCATTTGCATTTATTTTAGGACTGATTTTTGCATATATTGACTGCAAAACCAATTCTATTCTTCCCTCAATAATAATACATTTTATAAATAATTTTTACGCTGTGCTTATGGACATTTTTCATAACGAAAATATCTTTTCTGACAAAGGCTATTATATTATAAACTTCATATTTATATTTGTTTTCTGTATATTGAGCATTATTTCATTTATCTATATTGTAAAAAAAGACAGGAACTTTTTTAAATTATCAGATAAAAACGATATTTCAAACGTATATGCTAAAAGCCTTACTTTAAAAGAGAAAAATACAACCTTCTTCCTTTCGGCAGGCGTAATTACATCTCTGGTTTTATTTATATTTGAAACTATTTCTGCTTTGGCTTTGATGTAATATGGATAGAACAGAGTTATATATGAACAAAGCACTTGAGCAAGCAAAGCTTGCTTTTGACGAGGGTGAAGTTCCGGTCGGTGCAATTATAGTTCAACATGATAAAATTATTTCTGTTGGCAGAAATAAACGGGAAACTCAAAAAAATGCTCTTTTACACGCAGAAATTGACGCAATAAACAATGCGTGCAAGGCTCTTGGGGGTTGGCGTCTATGGAATTGCGAAATTTACGTTACACTTGAACCCTGCCCTATGTGTGCAGGCGCAATAATAAATGCTCACATTCCAAAAGTATACTTTGGCGCATATGATTTTAAAAACGGCTCGTGCGGCACTATAACCAATCTATTTGAAATGCCGTATAATTTCAAACCTGACTGCACGGGTGGAATTATGCAGGAACAATGTGCTCAGCTTTTAAAGGACTTCTTTAAAAAATTGAGATAACACAAGATTAAATATAGCTTAAAAGGTCGCTCAAAGGGCGACCTTTTCTTCATCTTTTAGAATTTTATCTGCGGCAAGCATAACTCCCAGCTTGCCGCTGTGAAAATTAAGTCCGCCTTGCATCCAAACTGCATACGGCTCTCTCAGCGGTGCATCTGCCGACAGTTCAATAGAAGAACCAAGTGTAAATGCTCCTGCCGCCATTATAACCTGATTTTCATAGCCCGGCATATCGGACGGCATAGGAGTTACAAAGCTGTCAACAGCCGAACCGCTCTGCACGCCCTCACAAAAGCGACAAAGTTTTTCTTCACTGCCAAGCATAATAAGTTGAATAATATCTCCCCTGTTATCAGAAAATTTGGGGTCTGTATCATAGCCGAGAATTTCAAAAAGCGCTGATGCAAAAACAGCGGTTTTAAGCGCCTCGCCCGTAACGTGAGGAGCATGATATGCTCCCATAAAAAGCTCTCTGTTTGTGCTGAGCGTTGCTCCTATCTCCTTACCTGTGCCCGGGGTGGTAAGTCTGTATGAGCACATTTCAACAAGTTTTTCTTTTCCAGCTATGTATCCGCCTGTAGGAGCAATACCGCCACCCGGATTTTTAATTAATGAACCCGCCATCAAGTCTACACCAACTGATAACGGCTCAACTTTATCTATAAATTCGCCGTAACAATTATCAAGCATAATAATACTTTCGGGTGATACTTTTTTTGAAATGTCACAGATTTTTTTAATTTCTCGCCAAGTAAGCGTTGCTCGTGTGCTGTAGCCTCTTGAACGCTGAATATATACCATCTTGGGCTTTAGACATTCAATTTTAGCTTTTACAGCGTCATAATCTATTGAGCCATCATCACAGAGGTCAACCATTTTAAAATCAATGTTAAAGTCCTTTAAGGAACCGCTGTAACCGCCCTCAATACCGATTGCACTCCTGATTGTATCGTACGGCATACCTGTTACAGACAGCATTGTATCCCCCGGACGAAGAACGCCAAACAAAGCAACTGTTAATGCATGAGTACCGCTGACAAAATTATGTCTTACAAGAGCGTCTTCTGCATCAAAAGCAAATGCATACACCTTATCGAGCGCTTCTCTGCCGTAATCATCATATCCGTATCCTGTTGAACCTACAAGATGACTTTCTCTTACCCCTGCGTTTTGGAACGCCTTTATCATTTTGCACTGGTTATATTCCTGAATTTTCTCAATCTCTTTGAATTTATCCTTGCAAAGCTCCATTGCTTTTACAGAAGCGTCTGTTACTCTTTTATCAATATCAAAAAAATCCATAAATTCACCTTCCCAAATAATATTCTTTCCACATACCCGATTCTTCAAAACCAAGATTATTATAAAACGACTGATTAGCATTCTTTGCTCTGTGAAGATAAACAGTCTTGTTTTCCAAAATCAACAAATTTGTTATGTATTTTACAACGCTAGAGCCATAGCCCTGCTTGCGATAATCAGGATGGCACGCAACTGCACCCAAAACAGCGCCGTTTGCACTTTCTGCAACTGTCATTGCCACCGCGGCAAGTTTATTATCAGCTGATATACCGCACATTCTCATTGTGTTATGTCTTAGCTTGTGATTAACATCAACATAAAAATCATCAAACTGGGGCGGTACAAAATTTTTATCGGCACACTTGACTATCAAGTCATACGCAGACTCAATGTCAGGAGTATAAACATATATTGTATTATCAAGCATTTCAAAAGTAGTTGATTTCTTTAAAATCACGCCTTTAACACATTTACTGCCAAACAAATCGAGTTCATAATCTCCGTTGCAAATCACACTTGACGCACCAGCAATGCGCATAAACGAGGATACCTCGTTTATGTCCGTATCTGTGGTGATGAACAAAATAAAATTTGTTCCGCAGCGCGAAATTGCTCCTGTTATATTGCCGGTTGTATCATCAATCACCGTCCAATAATCAACAAATGCAAGCGAGCTGTCGTAGCTGTTATACTGCGAAATTATCCTGCACGCAAACGGATCGTCTATAGAAATACTTGTAATTAAATTAATAAAATCCTCTTTTGCCGTAACAATCATTATCAGATACCTACCTTAACACATACCGCCGGCAATTTTATTTGCTAGAGCACAAGTTATTGCAAATACGCTTTCACAATCCTGTTTATCAGCAACGCATGACGGAGAATGAATATATCTGCACGGCAAAGAAACGGCAAGTGTTCTCACTCCACCTCTGCTTTGGTGAATTGCACCGGAGTCATTTCCGCCGGCAACTGCTCGCTTGTACTGAGATTTCACGCCGATACTTTCAGCACATTCAAACGCTTCTTTAACTAACTCTTTATCATAAATTGTTGCTCTGTCCATAACTGAAATAACAGCGCCCTGTGAAAGATTACACACTTGCTTTGTGCTGTCGATTTCAGGTACATCTGCGGCAGTTGTGCTTTCAATAACAAGCGCATAATCAGGAGCAATACTATATGCGGCAACCCTTGCACCTCTAAGTCCAACCTCTTCCTGAACCACAAAGGCAAAATTCATATCATAATCAAGCTCACTTTTAATCATATTTATAAGCACAAAACAGCCAAATCTGTCATCAAGCGCCTTAGAAATAATCCTGTCATCAGTTTCGGTAAATTCGCTTATAAAGTTAATGCTGTCGCCGTATGATATGTGCTTAAGCGCTTCTTCTCTGCTGTCTGCTCCGATATCAATATACATATCACTTAATGACGGAATTTCAGACGACTCATCACCTTTAGTAAGATGAATAGGCTTGACTCCAATAACTCCGCTTATATTGCCGCTGCCGATACCTACTTCTTTGCCGAGTAAAATTCTTTTATCAATTCCGCCTACCTCATCAAATTTAATATAACCAGATGACGTAATATCGGTAACCATTAAGCCGACTTCATCCATATGAGCTGACAGCATTAGCTTATTTTGAGCTTTATTTTTACCCTTTTTAAATACTAAGATATTTCCAAGATTATCAACAGAAATATTATCCGCATAATCTTTAATTTGATTTATTATAAAATCACGTACTCTGTGCTCATCACCTGATATACCATTTAATAAGCAAAGGTTTTTAAGCAAGCTGTAATTAAGCATCGAACGCACCTCCGCTCATAATATAACGTGCCAACAGCTTAGCTGTGTTGTCAACATCACTTACAGAAATGACCTCGTTTGGGGTGTGCATATATCGTTGTGGAATAGATATAACCGCTGTTTTTACACCTGATGTTGTCACTGAAATATGATCGGCGTTAGTTCCGGTTCTGCCTGCTATCGGCTCAAGCTGATAAGGAATATCACACTCTTTTGAAAGCTGTTGAAGGTAATAGCTCATATCTTTGTTTAAAATTGAAGAAATGCAAATCATAGGGCCTTTTGAAAGCTCAACAGACGAATATTGTCCGCTAATATCAGGCTGTGATGCAAAGCTAACGTCAACAACAATCGCTTCATCAGGATTGACCGTAAAAGCACCTGTTTTAGCACCGACTCCAAAGGTTTCTTCCTGTGAACTTAACAAGATGCAAACATTATAGCTTAGTTTATTGCTGTTGCTACTCAATATCTCTGCACATTTAATCAGTGAAGCCGCACCACATCTGTTATCAAGACAAGACGATGCGATTTTATTATTAAGGAGCATTTTGGGTTTGCTCTTAAAAGTAAGCATATCACCAAAGGCAACGTATTTTGAAATTTCATCATATGACATTCCAAAATCTACCCATATTTTATCAATAGGTACTGCCTTGTCCTCATTGCCGTCGCTTAAATGCGGAGGCATACAACATACTACGCCGACAATTTCAGGGTGGTTTTGCAAGACAAGCTCTGTATCAAGCAAGGTGCGAACGTCAATTCCACCGCACTTATCTACCTTTACAAATCCGTTCTTGTCAATATCAGTTACCATAAAACCAATTCTGTCAAGATGAGCATCAAGCAAAATAGTCTTGTCAGCAGACGTGTTTTCTATAAATGCGTAAAGATTTCCGTTACTGTCCGTTTTTACCTTTGCAAATTCATTTAGATATTTTTTTGCAACAGCTATTGCAGGTTCTTCGCTTCCTGACACTCCGCATACCGTACACAGTTCAAAAATTAATTCTTTTGTATCCATAAAATTCTTACTTCAAGTTATTTACGATTGACTTAAAGTGGTTTCCTCTTTCTTCAAAATTCTTGTAAAGTCCAAAACTTGCGCTTGCAGGAGAAAGCGAAACTATATCGCCTTTAACGCAACGCTTTTTAGCCTCGTTAACCGCCTGTTCCATATTGGCAACATTTACTATTTCTAATTCATCTTCTTTATAATTTGAGGCTTCCTTTACGGCTTTTTCAATCTTTGGTGCAGTATCACCGAGCAAAATTAAAAGTTTTACTTTTTCATTAATTACAGGACCCAAAGGCTCATATGGAATATGCTTGTCGTATCCGCCTGCAATAATGGCTATTTTTTCTTTGTAAAGCGACAAAGTTCCGAGAGCGGTTCTTGTTGGACTTGAAGCAATGGAATCGTTATAATACTTAACACCGTCAAATTCTCTTACAAACTCTGCTCTATGCTCAACACCGCCAAAGGTTTTGGCAACAGAAATAATTGTTTCAACGTCAACAATTCCCCACACGGCCGAAATGGCGGCAAGATAATTTTCTACGTTATGCATACCGGGAATTTTGATATCGGAGATGTCCATTGTCTTTGTTACCTTGCCGTAATCCGAATAGCATATTTCAGTACCGTCAAGAAAAGCTCCGTTAGAAACAGTCTGCTTTGTGCTGAATTTAGCAAGACTTCCTCTTACACTCTCAGTAAACTGATTTGTAATCTCATTGTCACTATTAAGGACTGATTTTGAAAAAGCATTTTGATGAAGAATGATATTTTTCTTAGAATCAATATACTCCTGCATATCCTTATGTATATCAAGATGATTAGGAGCAAGATTTGTTACCACTGCAATATCAGGACTTTTTCTCATAGAAATAAGCTGAAAACTTGAAAGCTCAACGACTGCAAAATCATCTTCGCTTACACTCTCAATTTCAGGAAGCAATGGCTTGCCGATATTTCCGCCCAGGTGAACTTTTTTACCGCTTGCCTTTAACAATTCCGAGATGATTGTAGTAGTTGTCGTTTTACCGTCAGAACCGGTTACTGCAATAATTTTGCAGGGACATAAATCAAAGAATACTTCCATCTCAGATGTAAGTACAACTCCGCGATTGCGCAAATCTACAAGTTCCTGCTTATAAAACGGTGTTCCCGGACTGCGAAATACTATATCTGCATTAATACTACTGAGATAGTTTTCTCCCAAAACAAGCTCTGCGCCGTATTCTTTGGCTTTTACACCATTTTCGCCGAGTTCTTCAAAATTCTTTTTATCGCAGGCGATTACAGATGCACCCTTATCTGCAAAAAGTTTAATAAGCGGCAAATTACTTGTACCGATACCGATAAAAGCAACTTTCTTTCCCTTGATATTATTAAAAAAAGTGTTTAATGTGTTATTCATATAAAAACTCCTCTGTAATAGATTATGCCATATTTTATAATTATACATTTTACTGAAGAATTTTTCAACCTAAATACCGATAATATTTGCAATAATATTTGCACAGTGATAGAATATAGTGGGTGATATAATGCTTTATGACTTCATAGTTATTGATAAAAATAAAAAAACTCCGTTATACAGACAAATTTACTTGTCTGTAAGAAAGTCAATAGAGTACGGCAGTCTTAAAAAAGGCATTAAATTGCCGTCAATAAGACGTCTGAGTGACGACCTTGCTGTTTCAAAAATAACAGTTAAATCTGCATATGAACAATTATGCGCGGAAGGCTATATAATCAACAAGCCTCAAAGCGGATTTTATGTAGAGGCTTATTTTGCAAGTAAGCCTTCACCTGACGGACTTATGAAAAGCAACGAAAATCCTCAGAAGAAATATTATTTATATGATTTCAGCAGCAAAAGTATTGATGAAAACATCATAAATATTAAAGAATGGAAAAAATATGTCAAGGACGTGCTGAATCAAAATTATTTACTTTCCTCCTACGGCGAACCTCAGGGTGAAGAGCTTTTGCGCATTGCACTGCAAAAATACAGTCTTGGCGTAAGAAGTGTAAATACAAGCGCTTCAAATATTATTGTGGGCGCCGGAACTCAGCCGCTTTTGCATCTTTTGTGTTCATTACTGGGCAAAAACAAAAAAATTGCGCTGGCTGACCACAGCTTTATTCAATCGGAATTTGTTTTTAAAAGCCACGGATACAAAATCAATTACTTTTACAGTGACAAATACGGTGCTGTAATCCGCTCACTTGATAGAATAAAACCTGATATAGTGCTGATAAATCCTAATTTTTCAGGCAGCAGCAACGCTAATATGCCTGTAACACGGCGACTTGAAATTATTGAGTGGGCTAAAAATAACAACGCTATAATTATTGAAGATGACTACAACGGTGAATTGCGCTACATAACGCACCCCATGCCCAGCGTTCAAAATTATGATAATGAAAACACTGTATATCTCGGTTCTTTTTCAAAGGTTCTGCTTCCGTCTGTCAGAATAAGTTATATGGCATTGCCCGACAATTTGATAAGAAAATACAAAAAAATCAAAAGTCTTACTAACCAAACGGCGTCTAAGGTAGAACAAATTGCGCTTGCACACTACATTAACAACAACAAAATAGATGTTCACCTAAGAAAAGCTCGCAGGATTTATCTAGAAAAAAGTAATATTATGCTTAATTCGGCAGAAAAGTATTTTGGAGATAAAGCAAAAATTATTTTAAACGAAACATCACTATACATTGCAATAAAGCTAAAGACTCAGTGCAGCAATGATATTTTGAATATTATAGAAAAAAATTTAATTAAGATTATGCAATATAATAAAGAAGAAAATACCCTTGTGCTAAGCTTTTCAGGTATAAACGACAATAAAATTGAAGATGGCATAAAGTTGCTGAGTGAGATAATTAAATAGATTTTAAAAATCAAAGCCACCCGTTAAACGGGTGGCTTTGATTAATCATCGCAGTCACATTCAAATTTTGGGTCTGACCTGTCGCAGTCACCGGGTTTTGGCGGGAAGAATGAGTCTGTAGGAAATTCGATTTTACTGAACACCTCACACGGGTCGTCGGTTTTTGCGGCACATTCCTTGCGTGGCACACAAAAATCATAGGACGGAATCATAATCTGAACATTACGCTCAAGCTGAGTGATAGTAAAAATACCAAGTGTCACAGCGATAAAATTATCACACGGTTTTGCAAAGTCACCGCAAAAATAATTTCTTACACATTCAGGAATAACTGCGCAAGACATATCATTGCAATTACCTCTGCAACAGCTTTTTATCTTGGCTGACAATGCCATTGGACAGGAAATCTGAACAGTCGCCCTTGGCAAACTGCTCTGGCAATCACATGAGCAAGGATTATCGTTTGTGTCACATACTGTTGTTTCATCGCTTGAAAATGTTTTTACAGAACCATCGCTGCCAAACAGAACTACTCGTTTACCATAAACTGCAAGTCCTGTGATAGTATTTGGAATAGAATTTGCAGTTGAATAAACATCTACTGTAACTGCAAAATAGTACATTGCATCAACCGCATAAAATCCTCTGTGAAATGCCACAGGCTCAACTTCAACGGTTGAAGTGATTATGTGCGCTCTGCTTATGCGAACCGAGCATGCGTTTTCGACTATCCTTTGGTCATTTTCGGTAAACATCAAAGGTAAATCTGACAGACAATCCTTTGACCCACAGCTGTCATATATGCGTGATGCGTTTATACAAACTGCATCACACCCCGAATCAGCCGCCTTGTCGGCAGAAAAAGGCATCTGTTCTGAACCAAAATGTAGATCCGGCATAAATTAACCTCCATAAGTTTATTGACAGACTTTAATATCTGCACTGTCAATACATCTTATGGAGGTTTATAATTTGTGTGATTATTTATCCGTAATAAGGAGTTAACTTTTCAATAAACGGTCTTATAATATTTGACGGGTCGGACTGAGCATAATTTGAGAGAACTATAGAAATCTGTTCCTGATTTTTTGTAAATGCTATCAGCGAATTATACATATCGATTTTTCCGTCGTGAGCTATGGTGCCGTTAGAGATAAACAGTCCGTATCCATAGCCGCCTTTATATGGAGTTGTCATCTGTTCAAAACTATCTTCACTGACAACTGTATAACTGCACAGACCGTCAATCCATTTTAACAAATCGGGAACATTTGAAATCAGCCCTGCCGCTGAATAGCAAACGCCCGGATAAAGCGTCCATTCGCTGTCATAAATATCCTGATAACCTATTGCAAGTTTGTCGGTTGCTTTAAATCCTGATGATTTCATTCCCAACGGTTTAAGAATATTAACTGTAATATAGTCCTCGTATGACTTTCCGCTTGTCTTTTCAATAATATCTCCCAAAAGATAATATGAGCTGTTTGAATACATAAACTGTGAGTCGGGCTCAAAATTAAGCTCTTGACTAAATATCCAATCCATAATCTCTTTTTTATTTTCTTTTGCAGAATTATCAGCTGTTACCTTATACTCTAAATGGTCATAAGTATAAATTCCATCATTTATATCACCGTCAGAGTTCATATAATCTTTTAAGCCTGATGTCATATTGAGCAGGCTCTTTACTGTAATCTTGTCTGCATACTTATATGACGGATAGTACTTATCGATTGTATCATCAAGATTAATTTTACCTTGTTCTGTAAGCTGCATTATTGCAGCCGCAGTAAACTGCTTGGTGATTGACGCAACTCTGTAACAGGTGTTGGTAGAATTACTACGATGCTTGTCCTTGTTTGCAAAACCGTTAGTACCGATAAATTCAAAATCATTACCTAACTTAAAATATACTGTACCTCTGAATTTTTTGTTTTTTATGATACTGTTAAAGTCTGACTTTATGTCATCTGCATCAAGTTTTAAGCGAGCGTAGTTCCACGTTTTTTCTTTTTCCGGAGTATCCTCTGTAGATACCGAAACAGTAGTCGGAGCCTGAGTTTGAGCTTGTGTTGAAGATTGGGTAGCAGGAGTTGAATTTTTCTTGTCGTTATTACATCCGGTCAGCAAAATTGACACTGAAACTATCAGCACAAGGAAAAAGCATAAAAAAGTTTTTGCAGTATTAACCATAATACATCACTCCTATATCTTCTCCATTTTACAGAAATTCGCCATAAGTGTTTTGGTACCTGCTTTATCAAACGCTATCTCTAGCATTGTATCATTACCCATTTTTTCGGCTCTCATTACCATTCCCCTGCCGAACACCTTGTGTAAAACGCTGTCGCCAACGTTATATACAACGCCGCTTTTAACAGATGGCGCTTTGTATCCGCCAAACGACTTGTTGGCGGTAAACTTACCAACAGAACCACCGCCGACAGAAACAGAAGAGCCTGAGGCGGAATATGATGGTGAAA
Organism: Ruminococcaceae bacterium UBA7127; assembly: GCA_002493005.1. GTDB lineage: Bacteria > Bacillota > Clostridia > Oscillospirales > Acutalibacteraceae > Ruminococcoides. The sequence continues at coordinate 22,963 of DKXL01000054.1, read as the reverse complement.
ACTGCTTTTTGTCGCCGCTTCGTTCAACTAAGTCGTCAGGAATTTCATTTAAAAAGCGCGACGCCTTGTTGTAAGATGTTGAACCGAACAACATTCTTGATGTTGTTTTGGTAAGATAAAGTTTTTCCTTTGCACGTGTAATGCCGACATAAGCAAGCCTACGCTCTTCGCCAAGCTCTTCGGGATTCATCATAGTCGCTATTGACGGGAAAATTCCGTCCTCCATTCCTGCTATAAAAACTACAGGAAATTCAAGACCCTTTGCGCTGTGAAGAGTCATCATAACACAGGTGTCGGCCTCAGCGTCATAATTGTCAATATCCGTCTGGAGTGAAATCTCTTCAAGAAATGCAGAAAGATTTGCTTCATCACCGTAATCTTCCTCAAACTTGATGATATTTGATGACAATTCCTCGATATTTTCGATTCTGACATCAGGATTGTCCTTGTCGGTTTTGAGATATTGCTCGTAGCCTGTATGCTCTATAACGAGATTGTATAATTCCGCAAGAGAATAATCTCCGCTCTGTTCAGCCTCAATAAAGCCGTCAATCAATTCGACAAAAGATTTTAGCTTTGCGGCGGCTCTTGAGAGTGCAGGATAACTATCCGCTTCTTTTATAACCGTATATATACTCTCACCCAACCCAGCGGCTATCCCTGCGGCATTGGAAAGAGTAGTTGCGCCTATGGAGCGCTTTGGAACATTAATAATACGGCTAAGGCGCACATCATCGTGCGGATTATTAATAACCTGTAAATATGCAACCATATCACGGATTTCTTCACGGTCATAGAAGCGGTGACCGCCGATTACTCTGTGAGGAACGCCACTGCGTGAAAGAGCCTGCTCAATGGCATTTGACTGCGCATTCATACGATATAATATTGCATAGTCGGAGTACTTTCTGCCGTCGGCAACACCGTCAAGAATCGTTTGTGCAATATAGTTTGCTTCATCACGTTCAGAATCTGTAGTATGTATTTGAATTTTATCACCTTTTGCGTTTTCTGTCCACAATGTTTTGCCCTTGCGCATTGTATTGTTTGAGATTACCTCATTGGCGGCATTAAGAATGTTTTGAGTACTGCGGTAATTTTGTTCAAGTCGAATAATCTTAGCTCCCTTGAAGGTGTTTTCAAAGGAAAGAATGTTCTCAATCGTTGCACCCCTGAACTTGTAAATACTTTGGTCATCATCGCCTACTACACAGATGTTGCCGTATTTTTCTGCAAGCATACTGACAAATTTATACTGCACCTTATTGGTGTCCTGATATTCGTCAACCATTATATACCTGAATTGATTTTGATAATATTCAAGAATTTCCGGACATTTTTCAAACAAAAGAACAGTGTTGCAAAGCATATCGTCAAAATCCATAGCATCAGCCGTCTTTAGTCTTGACTGATATATCTCATATACTTTTGATATATCTGTTTTTCTACTGTCAAACTGAGCTTCCTTACGCATTTGCTCGGGTGTGTGCATTTTGTCTTTCGCCTTGGAAATCTCAGAAAGAATTGATTTTACGGGAAGATATTTTTCATCAATATTAAGCTGTTTTAAAATATCCTTTACAAGTTTTTTCTGATCATCTGTACCATATACCGTAAAATGACTTGAAAATCCTATTCTGTCACCGTAACGTCGTAATATTCTTGCACAGGTAGAGTGAAAAGTCGCCGCCCAAATGTCAGCGCCGCCGTCAGGCACGGCATTAATAATTCTCTCCTTTAGCTCCCCTGCCGCTTTATTTGTAAAGGTGATTGCCAATATCTGCCACGGTTTACAAAGCTGTGACTGTAATATGTAGGCTATACGGTTAACAAGAACCGTAGTTTTTCCCGAACCAGCTCCTGCCAAAATCAGCAGAGGTCCTTCTGTTGTAAACACAGCTTGCTGCTGCATATTATTCATATGAGAAAAGTTCTGTTGGATTTCGGATTGTGTCATTTTTACTTCCTGCCTTGACATTAAATTGCGGCATTATACCGCTCACAATTCGAGCTGACAGCGTGGAATTTTATTATACGCTTATACGCCCGACCGTTTTTCTTAATCTCATTCTATAATTAAAATAAAAGGGCGAACATAGTTCGCCCGACGCTATAGGGTACTTTATTATTTTACAAATTCATAATATACCTTGAGCATATCAGCAGAATTTTCTGCAACTATCATTGAAACAAAGTTCCCGTCTTTCGTTACCTTACTTTCCTCAACTATTGAAGCCTGTTCAGGACTGTAGGACTTAAATATTCCGTAGATTGAATTGTAACGATTTGAAAGTGCTGTTTCAACTCTTGAAGCTGCATCGGCATCAACTGCCTCAACCATAACAATCTCCTGCGGAGCATTGGCGTTTGCGTCAAGTTCAGCCGCAAATTGCTTTACGTCAGCTGTATCAATGGTGTAATAGGTATTAAGGTCATCAACATTCTCCAGTGTTTTGAGTGACAAATTAAAGTCGGTATTTATTTTATTCATAACTTCAGAAAGGTCAACATTTGTAGAACCACAACCTGCAAGCATTGTCAAACATAAAATAAGCACCGATAAAAGAGTAGCTACCTTTTTCATAATTATGACCTCCGTAAAAGATAATACGCCGCACCCCAAAGGAGTCCGGCGTAAGAGTGTGGTCGAGGTGACAAGATTCGAACTTGCGACCCCATCGTCCCGAACGATGTGCGCTACCAAACTGCGCTACACCTCGTATTAAAACAGCCCCGAAATATTCGGGGCTATCTGGCTGTGGAATAGGGATTCGAACCCCAACAAACAGAGTCAGAGTCTGTCGTGCTACCGTTACACTATTCCACAAGATTTATTGCTACCGAACGTGCAACAGTGATTATTATAGGGCATAAAATTAAAAATGTCAATAGTTATTTTTAATTTTTTCTATTTTTTTCTTATTCTTATATCTCTTCCCAAAAAGTCGAGCTTTTGCGCATTGCCGCAAACTCTGGATACAAAGCGATCTGAATAGATTTTTTCCATTTCTCGCAAGGTAAGGTTGGTACTTATTATAACCGGTTTGTTTGAAAGCATACGTGAATTAAAAATATTATAAAGCTGTGATACCGAAAACTGACCGTGAAATTCAGTTCCAAGATCATCAATAATGAGCAAATCAGATTCTATCAGCATATTTTCTGTTGAAGAATCGTTCGTATGGCCGAAAAATTCCTTTTCAAGCTTAGCTGTGAGGGTTGGCGCCGAAGTATAAATAACACCAAAGCCCTTTTTTATAGCTTCATATGCTATTGCAAGCGAAAGATGTGTTTTTCCAAGTCCTGTTGCGCCTTTCATCAATATACTCTCGGAATGCTTGTTAAAATTCTGTGCATAGTTTTTGCAATAACGCAAAATTACTGACATCTGATTATAGGGAGAAACACCTGTTTGTGGGTCAACAGCCTTATCGTAATAGTCAAGATTAAACGACTCGAAGGTTGACAGCGACAACGGTGCAGTACGGTTAAGTTCCTCACAAGCACAAGAAATCAGTGCATTTTTAAGGCAAGAGCAAACTAAAGTTCTTCCGTTTTCATCATAGTATCCCGAATCGTTACACCTTTTGCAGGTATATTGCGGTTCAAATTCATCTTCACGATAGCCATTTGAAATTAAAAGTTCTTTAACTTCCGCTTGCATTGCAAGGTTTTGACTGCGCAACTGCTCCATTTGTGCAACAACATCTCCGCCGCCCACAACAGCACGAGCCGCCTTGATGCCGCTGCTTGAAATCTCTTTTTCAAGTTCTTTTATTCGCGGAATTCTTTTATAAACATTTTCACGGCGATTATCTGCCGCCTTTTCTGCATTTAATCTGCGCTCAAACAGCAAATCTTGTGCAGATTTGTATACGTTACTGCTATATCCCATTTAAAACACCCTTTTAAAAATTATTGAGCGTGTTGATTTTTTCAAGCTCATCGATATCATAAGATGATTTTGACTTTGACTGAGGTTTAGATGAATTGCTTTCAAATCTTTTAAGTTCTTCAAGATTACGAATCCCGCTTGCATTCCAACGCTTTAAAATTCCGTCTATGTAACGCAAACTCATTGTGCCTTTGCTGTCAACACAACGTTCGTATGCCTCGCGAAGCATCTGAGGAGAAAACTTCCATTCCCCTACCCACTTGTCACCATACTCAAGCTGTTTTTTTGTTGGTGAACCGACATTCTTAAGCCCGAAAGCAGAAGATACTATTGAAAAATTCTTGCTAGTCTGCTTAATCTGCTTTATTTTGTTATCGGCAGCTTCAACCGAATAAACACCGGCGTCTGCCCATTCAACACCTATTTTTTCGATTGCTCTCATATTGCCCTTGTCAATACTCAAACAATATTGTATAACCATCAAGATAACATCAAGCGGCAAACCACAGGTGTCTTTGAGCATTAACAGCGTAGCAATATCCGAATTTGAGAGGATTTTGCCGAGTGAAGTTTGTGCCTCGTCAACAAGAAATTTAAGTTCGTCATCAACTGCAAGTCGTTGAGCAGTAAAGACATAATCAGGCTTCTGTGGTTTTGAAACGGCAACTCTTGGTTTTGGCTCTTCTTGTTTTTTAGAAATATCGGATTTTGCAATTTCTTTTTCATGATAATCGGCTTGCTTAATTTCTTTATTAGAAATATTCTGCGTTATTGCATTGCTTTGAACAGGTATATACGTATCATCTGTTTTTGCAAGAATTTCCATACTAACCCAATAATCCAATATTTCGGGAATATCAGTCACACTGACATTAGTTGCTTTTGAAATGATTTCTTCGTCAAGCATTTCTCCGCAGTTACGTAATATGTAAAGCAGAACTCGCAGTTTTGCGCCGTCGGCAAATTTAAGACCTTCATCAACTACTTTTGACGGAACGGCAAATACTGTGTTCCATGCTCCGAGATTTAATTTTATAGACATTTTATCTACTTCCTAAATTTTGTTGCAGGTAATTTACTATAGTATAGCACATAATCAGAAAATTCAAAATAAAAAAATAGAAATAAGTAGATTTTTTTTATTTTTTATGATAACATATTCTAAAATGGAACTGAAAGGATGAATGTTATGAGATATACATATATTCCAAGAGGCGTTTGCTCAAGACAGATTAATCTTGAACTTGACGAAAACGGAAAAATCACAGACTGTGAATTTATTGGCGGCTGTGCAGGCAATACTCAAGGCGTATGTGTACTTGTTAAGGGTATGGACGCCCAAGAGGCTGTTATGAAATTAAAGGGAATTGACTGCAGAGGCAGAGGAACATCTTGCCCGGATCAGCTTGCAAATGCTCTTGAAGAAGCACTTGAAATGATTTAAAATTGTAATTTTAAAAATCCTCACCACATTAGTGAGGATTTAGTGAGAATTTCAGACTGTAGACAAAGCAGGTTGTTTCAAGCGAAGCAACCTGCTTTTTTCGTTGTAAAATTCATATTTTTGAAAAATGGGTTAATAACCGTAAAAAATCTGTTGGTGTAGGGTTATTCGTTTCCCTTTGGTGTAGTATTTTTGCCGACTTTTTGAGATTAAGGCACGCAAAAGTTAGCGAGACCTTCATTTCCGTTTTAGCATTGCCTACCATTTGTGTATATCTAAAGCCGTGGTGCTCTTTCACTGTGCCAAAAAGTCGCTCTATGGTTTCTTTTTCTCTTTGATAAAGTTCTTTATTACAGGCAGATAAGAAATAATCTTATCTGCCCTTTGCTTTTCTTCCTTGAATTATATTTCGCTCATTAAATGCTTTATTGATTGTATTTAATACGCGCTTTTTGTCAGCGCTCCACATCGGAGCAACCAGAAGTTTTTTATCTCCGTCACCTGTAAGCCTGTGTATTACAACATTGCTTGGTAAAATCTCTATGCAGTCACATAGAATATCTGCATATTCTTCAAGAGAAAGCGTGCTGAATTTGCCTGCGTTGTAATCGTATAATAAATCCGTATTTTGCAAAACGTGGAGTAACTGAAGTTTAATGCCATCTGTTCGCTGACCGACATATTCTACTGTTTTGAGCATCATATCTTTGGTTTCAAATGGGAGTCCGAGGATAACGTGAGTAATCACAGTAACCCCAATTTTATGCAGATTATTTACAGCCGTATCATACACTTCAAGCTCATAACAACGACGTATATAATCAGCAGTTTTCCGATGTATAGTTTGCAGACCGAGTTCAACCCAGACAGGCTTAATAGTATTAAGCTCTTCAATAAGTTTGAGTACATCTTCACCAAGGCAGTCAGGGCGCGTTGCTATTGATAAAGCGACAATTTCAGGATTACCGATTGCCTCGGTAAAAACTTTTCTGAGATAAGATTTATTTGCATATGTATTTGTAAATGGTTGAAAGTAAGCGATAAATTTTTTGCAGTCTGATTTTGCGGCTATTTTTTGCTTGCCCTCTTCGATTTGTTCGGTAATTGATAAGCCGCTGCTCGCAGAAAACTCGCCCGACCCTCCCCGGCTGCAAAATATACAGCCTTTGTCGCTGAGAGTACCATCACGATTAGGGCAGGTCATTCCGCCGTTAAGGGATATCTTATATACTTTTTCTCCAAATGTTGATTTTAAATATTCATTTAAAGAATAATAATACATACTTTTCTCCTGCAAAATAAGTTAATGCTTCTTAATTAAATCAGAAGTATAAAATCAGTAAATATTATAAGACCGACATAACTGTCGGTCTTATTTTGAGAGGAAATCTATGAAAATTTATATGTCGTTTGTTATTTTACAAACTTATAATACACATAAAATGTGATTGTCTTATGAAGAAATCGATAATTCTGTGTGAATATTTTAAAAACCTTATTAGAATTTTTTTACATATTCAAGAAATTTTCCGTAGATTTTATCCTCAAGCTCCTCGAGATTACTGTCAATACCGCCGTTGAAAAAGAGTTTGTTGTGAATTTGTAATGATAAATATGCTCCCACAAGGCTCTTGCGCACCTCATTTTGCAAATCTTCACCAAGCTGTTTGCCGCAAGACAGGCCAAGATAAACATTACCGTCATATAACTGAGATGCAATAGCGGCGTTGCGCAACTCAAAGGAATTAAACTTGTTAAGTCCGAGTGAAAATTCTTTGAGAGAAAATTCTTCGACACCTTTTTCGTATTTGTCCTGCTTGTCAAGAATTTCGTTCTCACAAAATTCAAGCGAAAATCCTGTGTTTGTTATATAGTCATGCATATAGTTAGGATACAGTGAAAGCACACGATAAAGTCGCATTGAATTCACAGCATTTTCAAGACAGGCAAAAGCAGAATACTGCATATTGCTGTCATTGAGCTTGACAAAGCTGTACAAATTCTGAAACACCGACTTATTAATACAAATTAAAACTAACCTTTCAGACTCTCTGAGTTCAGTGAATGTTGAACTTGTAACATAATTCATTGTAAACTTATACGACTTGTTGACGTACTCTGCAAACAAATTCAAAAATTCATTGAGAAGTTCATTTTCTCTCATTGTAAATTGAAACATTTTATCACCTTATCTGAATAACTGCATTTCACTATCGTAGAGATCGTTTCGGGTAATATCAACATCATAATCAACACCGAAACGTGTGTTAAATGCAGAAATTATTAAATTTGGATTAACATTATCTGCACTGCCTGCTGACAGTATTATATCAAGCTGTGCAGTGTCAAATTGCTCTGAAACAGCGTATGATTTTATTCCCTGTTTTATATCGATGGTTTTCATACCTTTTTTTGACTTTTTCTCAATCAAAATGATGTCGAGCGCAAGTAATTTTTTGAGTTGTTCACAAACAGTGTGCGAGCTTGTTTTTTCATCACCGATTTTGATTGTGAAATCAGCATAAGCTATCTTGCCTGCTTTCATAACAGGCTCTGTAACATCAAATACACGCAATCCGCGCGGCAAGCAATCGTTTAAGCCTGAAATTATTTGTTCAAACGAAAAGCTGTCGTCCTCAAGCTTAACGTCCATACATTCATTCACACCACGAAATCCCAATGACAGCGGCAACGGAAATGTTGCAAACGGATGAGGGTTAAATCCCTCGGTGTGCCAAACAGGAATTTTGCTTTTATGCAACGCTCTCAGCATACAGCGGTTAAGATCAAGATGTGAAATATAGCGACATTCGTAATCCTTTTTAAACCATATTCTTGCGTTTTTCAAAGCACACACCCTCCCCGTATTTCGCTGCACCGCAATTATTACACTTTAAGCGGCAATGCGGCGTTGTTGTATTTTGATATGCCTTTTGACATTCTTTAATAAGATAATCCTTTGTTACACCGTAGTCGATATGATCCCAAGGCAGAATTTCATCAAACGAGCGGCGTCTGTTGGCATAAAATGCAGGGTCAATATCACATTCGTCAAAAATTTCAAGCCACTTATCAAGACTGAAGCAATCATTCCAGCCGTCAAAATGGAAGCCTTTTTCACAGGCAAGCTCCATTGCTTTACACAGCCTTCTGTCTCCTCTTGCAAATACAGCCTCAAGAAAGCTCGTGTCGGCGTCGTGATAATTAAACTGGATTTTCTTTGTCTTTATGCTGTCCTTGATGTGCTGCTGTTTCTCGTGAAGCTGAGGTATTGTGTCCTGCGGCTCCCATTGGAACGGCGTAAACGGCTTTGGAACAAATGATGACGCCGAAACAGTAACACGCACAGACTTGCCCTTTGGTTTGTTAGGACACTGATAATATGTGTCAACAACAGCTTGACCGAGGTTAGCAATGTCGGCTACATCGTCGAGTGTTTCTGTTGGCAAGCCAATCATAAAGTACAGCTTAACGGTAGTCCAGCCGCCGTCAAACGCAGTAGCGCAGGTGCTGAGAAGCTCGTCCTCACGAACATTTTTATTTATAACATCACGCATGCGCTGACTGCCCGCCTCCGGAGCAAAAGTAAGTCCGCTCTTGCGTACAGTCTTTATTTTATTCATAATATCGTCAGTGAATCCGTCAACACGAAGCGACGGCAACGAAATACTTATCTTTTCATCCTTGCTCCACTCGGTGAGTTTATCAAGCAATGGCACGATTTGGCTGTAATCGCTTGAACTGAGCGAAGAAAGCGAAACTTCATCATATCCGGTGTTCTCACACAGTGCCTTGCACTGAGAGTTAATCACCTCAGGAGATTTTTCACGCACAGGTCTGTAAATAAATCCTGCCTGACAAAAACGGCATCCGCGAATACAGCCTCTGAATATTTCCTGAACAGCCCTGTCATGAACTATTTCTACAAGCGGAACAACAAAGTTATCAGGATAGAAAGATTTATTCATATCCTTCATAAGGCGCTTGTGAATAACGGCAGGTGCGCCGCACTTGGGAGTAAAGCTCTTTATGGTGTCGTCATCATTGTATTCGACTTCATAAAGTGACGGAACATATACACCCTCTATTTGAGAACACAGCTGTAAAAATTCTTGCTTTGACTTGCCCTCTTGTCTGCATTTTCTGAAAAGCTCGATAACCTCTAAATCAACCTCTTCGCCTTCACCTATAAAGAATAAATCTACAAATTCAGCAATCGGTTCGGGATTGCAGGCACACGGACCGCCGGCAACGACGATTTGCTTTAAATCATTTCTGTCACAGCTTTTTATCGGCACGTTTGAAAGCTTTAACATATTGAGCATATTTGTAAAGCTAAGCTCATATTGCAGTGTGAAGCCTATAAAATCAAACTCAGATACTGCGTCGCCGCTCTCAAGTGCATAAAGCGGAATGTTGTGCTCACGCATCTGCTCCTCCATATCAATCCAGGGGGCAAATACACGCTCACACCAAATATACGGAACAGAATTAAACAAACTGTATAAAATCTTCATACCAAGATGAGACATCCCTACCTCATAGGTGTCGGGAAAGCAAAATGCAAAACGTACATCAATGTCTTTTTTATCTTTTATTACCTCGTTAAGCTCACCGCCGACATATCTGCCGGGTTTCTGAACTTTTAAAAGCAGTCTTTCAACTTCCTTGCTGACCATAATAACCTCCGTCAGTAATATCTGTTGTTCCTGAAAACTAATGACATAATTATATAGACGCACACAAACAACAGCGAAAAATTGTATTTTGAATTAAATAATACTAAAAAGCCAAGCGCCGCAAGCGGAAACAAAACTATGAATGTTATGACATCAACACATTTCTCGGCGGATTTATCCGAAAGTCTGCACCCTAACATAAGATACAGCAGTTGTCCTCCGTCAAGCGACATAACAGGCAAAATATTAAAAAGCCCGACACACAGATTTGCATATGCAGGCAGCTGCAAAGCAACACCATAAATTAAGTATAGCAGATATAGAAGAATAAAACAAATAAAATTAGCAAAAGGACCGAAAAAAATTATAATTAAATTCTCTTTTAGCGATTTTTGTTGTCTTAAGCTTCCGCTTATAGAGATTTCAAACAGTGAAATTTTAATTTTGTCGGGCAAACATCTAAAATGCTTCATCGGCAAAAGATGACCTGTTTCGTGTATAATGACAGCAAGAATACAGTATAAAAAGCTCGTAAATTGGTTTGTGATAATGCAAACAGCAATAATGCAAATGTATGTATAGGATATAGTTACAGGAATTGAAAAAATCTTAAATTTCATCAGGAGTAGCACCGGATATAAACTTGCTCAAATCAACAATGTCATCTCCGAGATTAAAGATTACAGACTTATTGAGATTTGTGTAGTACCAATCCCTTACCGTTTTGTGGATTTCGCCGCCGATAGTTTGCAGTGCCAAAGCCGCAAGAGCAATAATTATACACACAATTAATTGAAAGACTATTAGATATTGCTTAGGTGCGTTACTTTGCTTTTTTTGTTTTTTGGGAGGTTCAGACGTGCTTTCTTCCTCATTATCGTTATAATCTTCATCACACACCGTGGCATACTCGGAAGCAGTCACCGACTGCCAATTTTCATCGTATGTAATTGAATTTTTATTTTCTTCGCTCAAAAAAATCACCTCAATGCAATATATGCATTGAGGCAAAAAAACTTAACCAAGCTTTTTGAAATCACCCTTGACGAGATTGATAAAAAACAATACTGCAATAAGCAATGAGAACACTTCTGCGATTGGGAAAGCATACCAAACAGCAGTATAGCCGAATAAACAGGAAAGCAGATATGCGATTGGTAAAATCAGCACAAGCTGACGGCAGAAAGACATAATCAAGCTGCGTATACCCTTACCGACTGCCTGAAAGAGTGTAGTAAACAGGATACCTGCCGCCGCAGGAACAAAACAAATGCTGATAGTCCTGAATGCAGGAATTCCTATATCCATAATTTCCTGAGTACCGCCAAACATTGCAATAAGTTTATCAGGCATTGTCCACATTACAACAGTGCCTATAATCATAATTCCTACTGCTATTATAATACCGCGCTTTAACGCCGAATATAATCGAGCTTTGTTGCGTGCTCCGTAGTTGTATCCGATAATAGGCATTACACCCTGATTAAGTCCGAAACACGGCATAAACACAAAACTTTGCAGTTTATAATAAAGTCCCAGAACGGTAACCGCAGCCTCGGACGCAGACAAAATCGCATTTAGACCGATAATCATAATTGAACCGATTGACTGCATAATAATTGAGGGAAAGCCAACAGCGTAAATGTTCTTGATTGTTGAGAAGTTGAATTTGAAATTTTTGTATGAAATTTTGACTTCGTGCTTTTTGAAGAATAAAATTATCAGGCCAAAAACCATACCGCAAAACTGTCCAAACACAGTAGCTATGGCGGCGCCGAGTACACCGAGTTTTGGGAATACTCCGATACCGAAAATCAGCAGAGGATCAAAAATAATATTAACTACTGCACCCACAAGCTGAATAATCATCGGAAAAATCATATTTCCTGTAGCCTGCAAGGTTTTTTCTATCATCATCTGTACAATGCAGAAAAACGAAAAGCAGAGCACAACAGTAAGATATTGTACACCGTATTCAAACACCTTGGGGTTTTGTGTGTATGCGCCCATAAACGGTTTTACGACAAAAAGTCCGAGCAAAAGAAAAAGTAATCCGCTGAATACACAGGTAAGCAAGCCGTGACTTGCGGCGTCATTTGCCTCATTATAGTTATGAGCGCCCAGTCTTCGCGATACAAGTGAGTTTACACCTACGGCAGTACCCACACCCACAGCGACAAGAAGCATTTGCAGTGGAAATGCAAATGAAGTTGCAGTGAGTCCGTCAGGGTCGTAATTACCGATAAAAATACTGTCTACTATGTTGTACATAGCCTGTATTGTCATCGAAAAAATAGCAGGCACAGACATTGACAATATTAGCTTTGTCATCGGCATAGTGCCCATTTTATTTTCTTTTCTTATTACTTCCTTTTCCATAAATCTTCCCTTCATTCACTAAATTTATTTTGCCTTATCCGTATGTATATTACAAAAGCGACCAACATCAAAACTGCGCCGGTCAGTACTCCTGAAAAATCAAGCCACACATCAGTAATCATACCGGCACGACCGGGAACATTTAACTGTATTGTTTCATCAATTACAGCTGTAAGCAGTCCCGCACCTGCAATATGAGGTAAAAATTTGTACGGTTTTATTCGGTTGAATGAGTACGCGCAGAACGTAAGCATCACTCCGAGAGCAGTGTACTCAATAAAATGTGCTGTCTTTCTTACAATATGGTCATTCAATCCGCTCTCAAGTCCCAAAAAGTCTAAAATGCACTGCAAAAAGCCAAGTACGTTTCCGCTTTCTTCTGCGGACTGCTGTGACGGCATAGACGAATGGATAAATGCAAATGCGATTATAGCAGTTGTGATTATAAATACAGCAATTTTAAAACGCAGCGAGCATGAGTTGTTCTTCATAATACCACTCCATTTTCTTACATTATTTTACTTAAATTAAAATTTATTGTCAATCAAAAAGAAATCAATTTATCAGATTGTATAAAATAATTCGATTTTAATGCTTTATTATATCGAGTTTTATATTGAAAAATCCACCGTTTTCTGCTATACTGTTTAGAGTCTAATTTTTAATATTCTTAGGAGTTGCTATGTGGTATTTAATTGTATTTTTAATTTCTATGGTTCCTATTGTTGAGATAAGAGGTGCTATTCCCGTTGCCGTTGCAAATGACTTAGATTTGTTTTGGTCTTATGTGATTTGTATTGTAGGAAATATGCTTCCCGTACCGATAATTTACCTTTTTGCAAGAAAAGTCCTTGTTTGGGGCAGTAACAAAAAATTTATCGGAAAGTTTTTTAGATTTTGCCTTGAAAAAGGCGAAAAGGGCGGCAAAAAACTTGAAGCAAAAGCCGGAAAAGGTATGTTTGTTGCATTGATGCTTTTTGTAGGTATTCCTATCCCCGGTACAGGCGCATGGACAGGAACACTTGCGGCAAGTATTCTTGACTTGGGCTTCAAAAAAAGTGTAATCGCAGTAATGTGCGGCGTGCTGATTGCAGGCACGATTATGGGCATAGGCTCAATATTAGTTGCAAACGGAATTAACGTTATGTTTGCTCCGGCATAAATATTTACAAGGGCAGTGTCAGCTGCCCTTATTTTTAAGGTGATAATATGGCTTACGAAAAATACTATAACGTTGTGATAATAGGCGGCGGCGCGTCAGGTCTTATGTGCGCCGTTTCTGCAAAACAACATAACAAAAATATCAATATTGCCATTATTGAAAAAAACAACCGTGTCTGCAAGAAACTTTTATCAACAGGAAACGGAAGATGTAATCTGACTAATACGAAGGCTTGTGCGGATTATTATGTCGGCTCGTTTAAAGAGCAATCAAAAAAGTTATTTAAAAGATTTGATACTGAATATCTGCTGAAAATCTTTGAAGATCTCGGACTGATTTGCAATTCTGACAGTGAAGGACGATTTTACCCAATAAGCAAGCAGGCAAGCTCGGTGCTTGATGTTTTACGGTTTGCCGCTGAAAGACCGGGTGTTGACATCTACTGCTCGGAAAGTATTAAATCCATTAAAAAAACAAACGGTAAATTTACTGTTACAACACAAGCAACGCAGTTTGCCTCGGACAAGCTGGTTATAGCGTGCGGCTCAAAGGCGGCACCTAAGCTCGGCGGTACAGCAAGTGCTGTTGATTATCTGAAGAATTTCGGGCATAAAATTAATTCTTTCTCCCCTGCTTTGTGCCCTATAATCGTAAAAAGCAACCTATTAAAATCACTTAAGGGTATAAGAGCCGCAGGCAAAGTAACTTTGTGCGATAATAACGACAAAGTAATTAAGTCTGAAACGGGAGAAATTCAATTTGCCGAATCAGCTCTGTCGGGTATATGCGTTTTTAATCTGTCAATCTATGCTAAACCAAATTGCAAAATCAGCATTGATTTATTGCCTGATTATTCTTTTAAAGAATTATATAAGCTTATAAACAAACACATTGACTTATTTTCAAACCTTTCGTGTGACAATCTTTTTACGGGCATACTGCAAAAACGGCTTTCTATTGCTGTTCTTAAAATGAGCGGTATAAGTGACTTTGCTAAAAATTGCTCTGAATTATCTGAAAATGAAATCAAATGCATTTGCCGTACTGTAAAAAATATGACGTTTTGTGTTGAAGGCAACGGAGATTTTTCTAATGCTCAATGTGCAATCGGCGGCGTTATCGGCAAAGAAATTAACGAAAGCACAATGGAAAGTAAAATCGTAAATAATCTTTATATCTGCGGTGAAGCGGTCGATTTGTGTGGTGAGTGCGGAGGATATAATCTTCATTTTGCTTTTTCAAGCGGTTATCTGGCAGGAGAAAATTTATGATTAGAGTAAATAATATACATCTTGATTTAAATTATGACGACATCGCAATACAAAAAGCTGTTGCAAAACAACTCAGAGTTGAACAAAGCTGTATAAAAAACTGTTCAATTTTTCGTCGTTCCGTAGACGCACGAAAAAAAGACAATATATTTTTTCTTACGTCTGTTGATGTTGAGCTGAGCATTAATGAAGAAAAAGTTTGCCGCAAATGTAAAAACGCAATGATTGCGCCAAAATACACCTATGAGGTTAATAAATATAACGGCAATGTTTCACCTGTGATTGTAGGAATGGGACCGGCAGGATTATTTGCAGGACTTGTTCTTGCTCAAAGCGGAGCAAAACCGATTATTATTGAACGAGGCAAGGACATTGACAGCCGCACAAATGATGTAAATAAATTTTGGACAAGCGGAGTTTTAAACACTGCATCAAACGTACAATTCGGAGAGGGTGGCGCAGGTACATTTTCTGACGGCAAGCTTAACACAGGCACAAAGGATTTAAGACAACGCAAAGTGCTTGAGGAATTTGTAAAGCATGGCGCACCCGAAGAAATTCTTTATAATGCAAAACCGCATATAGGTACCGACAGGCTTAAAACAACGATAAAAAATATTCGTCAGGAAATTATCTCACTTGGCGGAACAGTGATGTTTGAAACAAAACTCACTGATATCAATTACAAAGACAACAAGATACAGTCAATCACTGTTGAAAAAAACTGTAAGAGTGAAATTATTGAAACTGACAATGTTATTCTTGCCATAGGTCACAGTGCACGAGATACATTTGAAATGCTATGTGATTTAAAAATGCCGATTGAGTCAAAGCCTTTTTCTGTAGGTGCTCGAATTGAACATCTCAGAGAAAAAATTGACAAATCACAATACGGAAAGTTTGCAGGCAACCAAAGGCTGGGAGCCGCAAACTACAAAATGAATGTTCACCTTGAAAACGGACGTGGAGTATATACATTTTGTATGTGTCCGGGAGGAAAGGTTGTTAACGCATCCAGTGAAGAAGATATGCTTTGCACCAACGGAATGAGTGAATTTTCCAGAGATGAAGTAAATTCAAATGCGGCACTGCTTGTGGGGGTATCGCCTGATGATTTTAACTCGGACAGTCCTCTTGCAGGAATGTATTTTCAGCGTGAACTTGAACACAGAGCTTTTATGGCGGGTGGCGAAAATTACAATGCTCCTGTGCAAAGGGTTGACGACTTTATTAATAATCGCAAAAGCCACGCTCTTGGCGAAGTGAAGCCCAGTATTGGACCCGATTACACTTTTGCCGATTTAAACGCTGTTTTGCCTGATTATATTTGTGAGTCTATGAAACAGGGAGTTACTGCAATGGGCAAAAAACTTGCCGGCTTTGATGACGGTGACGCTGTGCTCACCGCAGTTGAAGCACGCAGTTCTTCCCCTATTCGTATATTGAGAAATAACGAAACGCTCCAAAGCGTGTTAATAAGCGGTCTTTATCCTTGCGGCGAGGGCGCCGGTTACGCAGGCGGTATTATTTCAGCCGCCGTTGACGGAATTAAATGTGCAGAAAAAATTATTGAATCATCCATTTAACAAGTAGATAATCTAAATTTTCGATTTTATTTAAAAATATTACTAAAAAACCGACAGCGATTTGCTGTCGGTTCTTTTATGGTGTGACTGTATCTGTAAGCCGGGTTCTGTCGTGAACAGCCATCTATCTTGGCAGTTTGTTACCAAAACTGCTCGATGCCACCTCCTAAGGACACGCCGAGCAAGCGTTATATGTCCTACCACGGTGTTGCTTCAAATAGGGTTTACACGGCAGGGCGGTCTCCCGTCCTCCGGTGAGCTCTTACCTCACCTTTCCATCCTTACCAATAAAATTGGCGGTAATTTTCTGTTGCACTATCCCTGGGGTCGCCCCCGGCGGCCGTTAGCCGTTATTATTGCTCTGTGAAGCCCGGACTTTCCTCGCACAAATCCTTTCGGATTTTGCCCGCAGCTGTTCAATACACTCACGTGATTATAATAAAACATTTAACCCTAAATGTCAAATGAAATTGCGATTAGCACTTGATATAATACCCGTTTGGGGTTATAATAAGAAAAGATTTGTAAAAAAGGGGAGTTTTTTATGGATATCAGAAAAGAATCACTTAACAAACATTATGACTGGAACGGTAAAATTGAAGTTGTTTCAAGAGTTCCTATTTCTACTTCGGAAGATTTGTCACTTGCATACACTCCCGGTGTTGCTGAGCCATGCCTTGAAATTCAGAGGGATTACAATAAATCTTTTGAACTTACAAGAAGAAATAATCTTGTTGCTGTTGTTACAGACGGTACTGCTGTGCTTGGACTCGGCGATATAGGTCCTGAGGCAGGTATGCCTGTTATGGAGGGAAAATGCGCATTATTTAAGGAATTCGGCGATGTTGACGCATTCCCTATTTGTGTAAGAAGCAAGGATGTTGACGAAATCGTTAACACAATTTATCTTATCAGCGGTTCATTCGGCGGAATCAATCTTGAGGATATCGCCGCTCCGAGATGCTTTGAAATTGAAAAAAAATTAAAAGAAAAGTGCGATATTCCGATTTTCCATGATGACCAGCATGGCACAGCAGTAATTGTTGCGGCAGGTCTGTTGAATGCTTTGAAAATTGTCGGTAAAAAAATTGAGGATATAAAAGTAGTTATGAACGGCGCAGGTGCGGCAGGTATTGCAATCGCAAAGCACTTGCTTAATATGGGCGTTAAAAATATTACACTTTGCGACAGTAAGGGTATTATCTGCAAGGGTGATGACAGACTTAATGCCGCAAAGCAGGAAATGGCTGAAATCACAAATCTTGAACACAAGACAGGTTCACTTGCTGACGCAATGCAGGGTGCTGATGTATTTCTCGGAATTTCGGCGGCAGGCTGTGTGAGTGAAGATATGGTTAAGTCAATGGCTAAAGACCCGATTTTATTTGCTATGGCTAATCCTACTCCTGAAATTATGCCTGACCTTGCTAAAAAAGCAGGTGCGGCTGTTGTGGGAACAGGCAGAAGCGACTTCCCTAATCAGATTAACAATGTGCTTGCATTCCCCGGTATCTTTAGAGGTGCGCTTGATTGTCGTGCAAGCGATATCAACGAAGATATGAAGGTTGCCGCTTCATATGCCATAGCTTCACTTGTAAGCGATGAAGAGCTTAACCCCGATTACATTCTTCCTGAAGCATTTGATAAGCGTATCGGCAAAACAGTTGCCGAGGCTGTTAAGAATGCCGCAATTAAATCAGGAGTTGCAAGAATCTAAAGCAGACAAGCATATAAACATTAAGAGGATTTCAGCAAATGCTGAAATCCTCTTTTTAATTAAAATCTTTTGCCGCCGATAAAAGAATGTTTTTGTCATTTTCAAGCTCGTTATCAATTACCTTATCCATCAGATAATTTAATATGTTCCCTATTTGCCTGCCCTCGGATATTCCGAGCCTTTTAATATCGTCACCGTTTATTGCAAGCTGTTTAAGGCTAAAGCACTCATTTTCTTGTAAAATTTCTTCAAGCTGACGTCTTGCAATGTCGATATTTATAAGTTTTTGTTCCTGCTGATAATTTGACTGAGCGCTTATATCAGCAAACTGAACGTCAAATAAAAGCCTTGTATTATCGACTCCTATTTTGTTCATTATCCGCTTTAGTTGATTTTTGCTTCCGCAAAAACGCACATCGTGATATTTTATCAAAACAAGACAATCTCCAATAAAATCAGTCGGATATCTTAGCCTGTGCAGGATTTTGTCGGCAATTTTTACGCTGACATTCTGATGATTTTTGAAGTGGCAATATCCTTTATCGTCAGTTGTTCTTACATTGGGCTTGCCTATATCGTGCAAAAGCATTGTTACCCTTAGAAGAGGGTTGTTTTGAACTGTCTTAAGTGCATAAGTTGTGTGATGCCATAAGTCACGGCTGTGATGCTTGCTGTGCTGGTCATAGTCAAACATTAGAGTAATTTCAGGAATAAATACAGCAAAAACATCTCTATACTCATTTAAAATATTCTCTGCACCAATTCCGCATAACAGCTTGTTAAGCTCAGAATTTATGCGCTCACTTGCAATGCCCGAAAGCAGATGCGCATTAGTTTTTATTGAGTCTGAAGTTGCTTTTTCAATTTTAAAATCATACACCGAAGCAAACCTGAGTCCGCGCAAGATACGCAGTGCATCTTCATTAAATCGCTTGTCGGGATTGCCTACACAACTTATGATTTTGTTTTTTAAATCTGTAATGCCGTCAAACGGGTCAATAATTCCCGACTCATCGTTGTAAGCCATTGCATTAACAGTGAAATCACGGCGTGCCAAATCCTGATTTATATTTGATGTAAATTCCACGCTTTGAGGATGACGGTTATCAAGGTATTCGCCGTCTATGCGATAGGTTGTAACCTCAAAAACTGAGTTATCGTATACAACGGAAACAGTGCCGTGTTTTATACCCGTATCAAATACTTTGAAGCCTTCAAAACATTTTTTGATTTCATCGGGCTTTGCATTGGTACACACATCCCAATCATGAGGAGTAAGTCCGAGCAGACTGTCACGCACACATCCTCCGACTGCAAATGCCTCAAATCCAAATTTATTTATTTGTGAAATAATGACTTTTACACTGTCGGAGAGTTTTATGTTCAATTTAGTCATTCCTTATTATTCGTTTTCAAAAAGCGGAGTCGAAAAATATCTTTCCGCTGTATCGGGCAAAACGGTGACAACCGTTTTGCCCTTGCCAAGTATTTTGGCAAGTTTGATTGCCGCCGCAACGTTAGTACCGCTTGAAATTCCGCACATCAAGCCCTCTTTGCGTGCAAGATTTTTTGAGGTTTCGATTGCTTCCTCGTCTGTAATTATGCATATATCCTCAAAAATTGAGGTGTTGAGTACCTTTGGAATTACACCGTCGCCTATTCCCATTTGCAGATGTGTTCCGATTGTACCGCCTGAAAGTATAGCGGCGTTTTCAGGCTCAACTGCCCAGATTTTTATATTAGGATACTGAGCTTTAAGTACCTCGCCTATTCCTGTTATTGTTCCTCCTGTGCCAACGCCTGAACAGAAACCATCAATCGGCTTACCCACCTGCTCCATAATTTCAAGTGCAGTATGGTGACGGTGAGCGCAAGGATTGTTCTCATTTTCAAACTGCTGAGGTACAAAAACATTTGGGTCGTCTTTTGCCATTTTTAGTGCAGTCAGCAAGCATTCATCAATACATTTGCCTATATTGCCGCTGTCGTGTATCAAAATCACCTCTGCACCGTAATGCTTAACAAGCTTGCGCCTTTCTTCGCTGACAGAGTCGGGCATAATGATAATGGTCTTGTAGCCTTTTACTGCACCGACAAGAGCAAGACCTATGCCCTGATTTCCGCTTGTAGGCTCAACAATAACAGTGTCTTTGTTAATTAAGCCTTCCTGTTCAGCCTTGCAAATCATATTGTAAGCCGTTCTTGTTTTGATTGAACCGCCGACATTTAGTCCTTCAAATTTTACAAGTATTTCTGCACTGTCATTATCTGTCATATTATTAAGCCTTACTATCGGTGTGTGTCCGATTGCATCAAGAATGTTGTTGTATATCATATTAATTACCATAGCCTTTCCACCACAAATTATCGCTGAAATTTTTAAATAGCGCATTGTAGTCAATAAGATGTAAATCGCAATTTAATTTAAAAGTGTAATCTATACACTATATGCCTGCAACTGATTTTGTGTATTTTTGTGCTATATTATACAAAACATTAAACACAAATATCGTTCCTGCCGCAAATATCAATAAAACAGCTATTCCGTTAATTGAAAGCGGAACAAGCGAAAACAGATTGCCGAGAAAAATTGAGCCCAATACAAAAGCTGTTGTACAAAATACAAGCATAACTACACGAATCCTGTTTAACGGAATTGATAATCTTAAAACAAGAAGCATACATGATAATGCTGTCAAATATACAGATATTGTTGAAAATTCTTCGGGTGACAGGTTTATAAATTTGCTTGTTACTGCAATGGTGATTATATTTGCTATAACACAGAATGCAGACGGCATTGCACGAGCAATTATATTGACGGTGAAATTACCCTTAATTATATTATTGTTTGGCTGAAGTGCTAGCACAAATGACGGCAATGCAACTGTCAATGCACCAACCAAAGTCAGCTGTATCGGCTCAAAAGGATATTCCATACTGAAAAATATAAAGAAAATCGAAAGAATAACCGAATAAATTGTTTTTACAATATACAGAGCAGAACTGCGCTCAAGGTTATTTATTGTTCTTCTGCCCTCAGCTACAACATCAGGCATAGAGGCAAAATCATTGTTAACAAGAACAAGCTGAGAAACATTGCGTGCGGCATCACTGCCCGAAGCCATAGCGACAGAGCAATCAGCTTCTTTGAGTGCAAGAACATCATTTACTCCATCGCCTGTCATTGCAACAGAATGTCCGTGCTTTTTGAGTGCAAGCACAAGTTTTTTCTTTTGAATAGGTGTAACTCTGCCAAATACGTTACATCTTTCCGCCGCCTCTTCAAGCTGTTTATCCGTTGTAACCGTTGTCATATCAATGGCATTTTCAGCGCCGTCAATGCCTGTGTCAGATGCTATATTCTGTACAGTTTTTACGCTGTCACCCGATATAACCTTAAGGCACACACCTTGCTCTTTGAAATAATCTATTGTCTTATTTACATTCTTACGCAGTTTATCTTTTATTAATACAAGTGCCATTGGTTGTAAATCATCGGGCAAAGTACCGTTTGCCAATGGTTTATTACTTTTTGCAAGAGCCAGTATGCGAACTGTCTGACTTATTTTGTCAATAGAGTCATAAACATTTTGATATTTGTCATTATCGTTAAATACAAATTCGGCGGCTCCGATTATGTAGGTCATTTTGTTATCAAAAGTTCCGCCGGACCACTTTGTTTCAGAAGAAAAGTTTGTAAAATTTTTACAGGAATATGAAGAATATTCCTTTGTGTAATCCTTAACGGCAGACAAGGTTGCATTCAGTTCGTCTGACGCTGACACTATTGAACACAATGCTTTATTAACCTCGTCGGCATTACTTTCAAAATTGATTACATCAACCACGTTCATCTCGTCGGTAGTGAGAGTACCGGTCTTGTCAAGGCACAACACATCAACTCTGGCAAGTGTTTCAATGCAATACATCTGCTGAACAAGCACCTTATTTTGTGAAAGCCGTATAATAGACACAGCAAGCACCGAGCTTGTGAGCAAAATCATACCCTTGGGTATCATTCCCACAAGTGCCGCCACCGTGCTTACGACTGCACTTTGCAAGGTTGCATCAGGCAAATGAAACTGTCTGATGAAGAAAAATACACCGATAGGAAACAATATAAATGTGCACAGCTTAATAATGAAGTTAAAAGACTTTAAAATTTGGGAGTTTACCTTTTTGACATACTTTGCTTCATTATTAATTTTGGCTGCATAACAATCTAAGCCGACCTTTGTAACCTTTGCACAGCATTTGCCGGCAGAGATAAAGCTACCTGACAGAAGCTCACTATCTGCCTTTTTCATAATTAAATCGGATTCACCTGTAAGCAGACTTTCATTAGCTTTGCACTCACCGTCACACACAATACAATCAGCAGGAACCTGATTGCCTCGTGACAGAACAAGAATGTCATCAATTACGATTTCCTCTTTGCTGGCCTGAGTAATTTTGCCGTTACGGATTACATTTACCTTTTTCTCAGATAAAATTGTAAGCTTATCAACACTGATTTTGGAACGAATTTCCTGAAAAATGCCTATGGCAATGTTAGCAACTACCACGCCGATAAATAACATATTCTTATATGAACCAACAAGAATAAGAGCAACCAAAAGTGCAACATTAATCGCATTGAACAAAGTAAAAATATTATCATAGCAAATTCGCTTAATTGACTTTGTTTTGATGTTGACAGAAATATTTGTTTTGCCTTCTGTTATTCTTTGCTGAACCTCAGCAGTTGATAAGCCGGAAAGTTTTGTTTTTATTTCATCCATATTAACCTCAATTTTGAAAAACATATAATTTAAGAAAATATTTTGA
>DKXL01000039.1:26588-26800 GCA_002493005.1 Ruminococcaceae bacterium UBA7127 | reverse complement strand
GTTCGAATCTCCGATGGGTCACCAGTATAGGCCACACAGTTAATATATTTCTGTGTGGTCTATTCTTTTACTTTTGCTAATACAATAAGGAAAAAGTGGTTTAGGTGCAATCAAATTGTGTTACAAACTTATTGTGCTGTGTCACAACGCTTTTTTCTGTTAATTTATATAGTTTAATACAGTGGGCCGTCGCCAAGCGGTAAGGCAACGGA
>DKXL01000039.1:0-26278 GCA_002493005.1 Ruminococcaceae bacterium UBA7127 | reverse complement strand
TCGCCAAGCGGTAAGGCAACGGACTTTGACTCCGTCACCCGTGGGTTCGAATCCCGCCGGCCCAGCCAAAAATAACGCTGAACTCAATTCGTTTTGAGTTCAGTGTTATTTTTAGCTTTAAAGCTTTATTGAAAACAGAATTTTATTTAATCTATTGACATAAAATAAACTCATAAAAAAGCTGTTTTGAGCATTTTAAGCGTTTTTAATATTATTGTTAAAATAAAAAATTTAATGTGTTGGGTGAAGGTGGTTAAAGTCCCTAAATACTGTTTTTATAAATTATACGCAATATTTTAAATTGTTATATTGTAAGATTAAAATAGATATGATAAAATATTTTTAAATATATTTTTGTGAAAGGAAATGTGCACATTTATTTGAATGTAGACTAAACATTGCTGTAAAATTGACATCGCAAAACTTAGTGTGTAAAGTGCATTGATAAAAAATATGAAAAGAACACATATTGTTAATTCGGTAATAACATTAGTATTATCACTTTTTCTGGTGTTTTCAACTTTTTCAACCGTATGCTTTGCCTCAGAAAACACTGTTACAATTACTTTTAATGCGACTGTTGCAGATGGTATTCCACAGGGAACTTATGTGTCAATCGGTTCAAACCTTAACGGATGGAAACCAAAAGATAATAATTGGTACGCAACATTAATAGATGAAACGCATTTCAGCCTTACTGTATCGTTGGACAGCAAATATATCGGTAAGGAAATAGAGTACAAATGGACTCTTCAGTATCCGAACAGCACCGGAAACGGTTGGGAATACTGTGAAAATGGCAGTGTGGGTAACAGAAAATATATAGTAAAAGAGGGGAGTAATGTGATAAATGATACTGTATCTTTTCCGTATAAGCCAGTGAGTACTTTAACCTGTGGCAAGCTTGAAACAATCAAAATGAAAATGCCGCAGTTCTCTGACGGGCGTGAGCGCACAATTCGAGTATGGCTTCCCGACGGATATAATCAGGAGGACAGTGAAAAGAAATATTCCGTTCTTTATATGCATGACGGACAGAATCTTTTTGATGTAGCTACTTCATTTATAGGTGAATGGGAAGTTGACGAATCCCTTACACAGCTGATGAGCAACGGTTATGAATCTACTATTGTAGTAGGTATTGACAACGGAGAAACAGAGCGGTTTAATGAGCTTTCTCCAAGTTGGGGACTAAGCACATTAGGCAAAAAACACATTTCTGCTCCTGTCGGCGAAAAATATGCTGATTTTATCGTTAATACTGTAAAGCCTTACATAGATGAGCATTATAACACAAAACCTCAGCGTGAGTATACAGGAATAGGCGGAAGCTCAATGGGCGGGGTTATGTCTTTTTATATGGCAATTGAATATGCTGATGTTTTTGACTACGGTATTATTCTTTCACCTGCTATGCATGTTTATAGTGATGATGTTATAAATAAATTTCTTGATGATTACGATTTTACTGATATAAAGTATCTGCCGAAGCTTTATCTTTTTGCCGGTGTAAAAACAGGAAACTCGGAGGCGGGTGCGCCATACGATGAAGCTTGCATTACAAAATATGTAGAAATCATCAAAAATGCTCTTACAAGCAGAAAGTATCCTGCTCAAAAAATAGGTACACAGATAGATGAAAATGGTGATCACGGCGAAATTACGTGGTCAAAAGCTTTTCCGATTGCTTTGCAATGGCTCAGTGATGTCGGAGAAATTCCGGGAGATGTAAACGGTAACGGTATACTTGAGATTACAGATGCAACGGCAATTCAAAAACATATATGTGAAATTGATTTGATATCCACGGAAAAACAAAATATTGCCGATTTTAACGGAGATTCATATATTGACGTTTTAGATGCAACAGCAATTCAAAAAACAATAGCAGAATTGAAAGTTCTATGATGAAATTTTAAGGCGAGTAATTCAGGTAAAAATATATTTTAACTATAACATCTTTTACGAATGAAACCTCTTTTGTCTGTCGTGGCAAGAGAGGCGAATTTTATTGTTAAAAAGTTGGTTTAGTGCAGTGCTCCATAATTAATCTTAAGAAATGATAAAATGAATTTCGGGTGATAATACGATGATAAGAAAATTAAAAAAAGGCGATCTGCTCACGGTTATGCAGATATGGCTTAATACCAATATTGAAGTACACCATTTTATACCTGAGAAATATTGGAAAGATAATTATTCATCGGTAAAAGAAATGATACAGCAATCAGAAATATATGTGTTTGAAGACGATATAACCAATCAAATATTAGGATTTATCGGATTAGAAAACAATTATATTGCAGGAATTTTTGTAGAAAAAGCTTATCGGTCAAAGGGTATAGGCAAGCAACTATTAGATTATGTAAAAAAATTTAAATCTATCTTAAGGCTGAGTGTTTATCAAAAAAATCTACAGGCAATCGCATTTTACCATAGAGAACAGTTTACGGTTCAGTCTGAAAATACCGATTACAGCACCAATGAAAGGGAATTAATAATGGAATGGCACAAACAGGTGCTTTCTTAATGGTTGAGTATAAAGCTTTTTATTCAATTCGTACTCTTATGCTGATTCCGATTGAGTATGAGAGTGGTTATTATGCGACTTTTTATACTATATAATTGAAAATTATCTTAGTGTGTGTTATAATAATTCGGTAAACATGGTATCACAACAAAAAATTTATATAATATATTTTACTGATTAAAGAAAGGAAATGAAAAATGATTAGAATCGGTATTTTAGGATACGGAAATCTTGGCAAGGGCGTTGAGTGTGCTGTAGCTAAGAATAAGGATATGGAGCTTGTCGGTGTGTTTACAAGAAGAAATCCCGACAGCATAAATGTAATGACTGACGGCGTCAAGGTATATCATGAGTCTGAAATTGAAAATATGAGAGATCAGATAGATGTTCTCATTCTCTGCGGCGGCAGTGCAACAGATCTTCCTGAGCAAACACCAAAATATGCGGCTCTTTGCAATGTTGTTGACAGCTTTGACACCCATGCACGTATCCCTGAGCATTTTGCAAATGTTGACAAGGCTTCTAAGGCGGCAGGCAAGACAAGCGTTATTTCCTGCGGCTGGGATCCCGGTATGTTTTCTCTAAACAGACTTTACGCTAATTGTATTCTTCCTGACGGTAAGGATTATACTTTTTGGGGCAAAGGTGTAAGCCAGGGTCATTCAGATGCAGTTCGCCGAATTGACGGTGTAAAGGATTGCAGACAGTATACTATTCCCATAGAAGCGGCTATGCAGTCGGTAAGAAACGGCGAGCAACCCGAATTTACTACACGTCAAAAGCATCTCAGAGAATGCTTTGTAGTAGCTGAGGACGGCGCAGACCTAGCAAGAATCGAGGACGAAATCAAGAATATGCCCAACTATTTCGCTGATTATGATACAACCGTACATTTCATAACCGAAGATGAGATGAAAGCAAACCACAGCGGACTTCCTCATGGCGGCAGTGTAATTCGCACAGGCGTTACAGGCCTTAACAACGAACATACACATGTTGTTGAATATAATCTTAAACTCGATTCCAACCCTGAATTTACAGGTTCAGTTATTGCAGCATATGCAAGAGCAGTTTACAGAATGAATAATGAGGGTCAGACAGGATGCAAAACCGTGTTTGATATTGCGCCTGCGTATCTTTCAAATCTTAGTGGTGAAGAGCTTAGAGCGCATCTTCTGTGATTACTGAAAGACAATAAATATAAAATAATTCGGCACACATAATCACAGTGAAAAATGTGTGCCGAATCTAATCTTAGCTTACTTAATTATAATTATATAACACATAATAATTTCAAAACACTTATATTTAAGCGAGGCAATAATGAAATACCCAAAAATTCTAATTTTGATAATATCGGCAATTATAATTTGCATAACATCGATGTTTTGTGTAACAGCAGCGTCATCAACCCCTGATGATGCAGTTATATCTCAGTCTAATGAGGAGTATGTTCCTTTATATACAAAATCGCCTGACAGTAGCTTAAAAAATCATTTGGAGCTAAACTTTTCCGACAAAGACTATCAACTGTTCTATACACAAACAACATTATTGGCGCTTATTGCAGGCTATCTTATCATTTTTAAAATAAAAAATCTTAAAACTGACGAGAAAATGCACAGAAGAAAAAAGTAAATTTCTTATAAAAAAATGCCTTCCGATAAAGGAGGCATTTTTTAATATCATTACGCATTTTCTTTGGATTTATCTTTTTCTTTTTTTCTTTTGATTACCTTAAGACGGCTGAATTCTTCTCTGTCCTTTTCATCAAGCGCGTCGGTAATAAATTTAACAGTCTCTTCAAATCGGGGAATCATAATATTTTTAAGTGCGTTAGCACGTTTCTGAGTCTTTTTTATTGAATCTGCCAATCTGTAAACACTGTTTTCAATTTCCGCAAGCTCAGCAGTAAGGTACTTAACCTCAGAAAACTTGTTATATACCTTGTCTATTGCCGAGTTTGTGGTACGCAACCCATAATGCAAATATTCATGATGATGATGTTTTTCAATGGTCAGAATCGGAATCTCGACACCCATAACGCTTCTTGAGTCGAGATGCAAGCTGTCCTCATAGGGGATAGAATTAGAAATATCTTCACAAAAGCCGTTAGTTATGTTAGCTGTTTGCAAAGCGATATAAGCCTCGGAATAAGCGTCATCAATCTTTTGTTGAATAGCATTAGCGTGGTCAATCAGCGTCATCATTTCTCTTATCAAAATATTACGCTTTCTGTCCAGCAGCTCGTATCCGTTTTTTGCAAGAGCAAGGGATTTCTTAGTGTTCATAAGATTACCCTTGGTTGGTACTGCCTGCACTGCCATACGCTGATACTCCTTTCCTGCGGCGTTTAACCCTTATAATATCTGTCAAGCAATTCATCATCTACACGGTCAAGCTCGGCTCTCGGCAGTGTTGACAACAACTCCCATCCCAAATCAAGACTTTGCTCAATGCTTCTGTTTTCGCTAAAGCCCTGATTAACAAATTTTGACTCAAACAGCTTGCCGAATTCAATGTATTTTTTGTCTGTAGGAGAAAGCTCCTCTTCTCCTATAACCGATGCAAGCGACCTTGCGTCAATTACTTTTGCGTAGGACGCAAAAAGCTGGTTAGCAAGAGCCTGATGGTCACCTCTTGTGTATCCTTCGCCGATACCGTCTTTCATAAGACGAGAAAGCGACGGCAGAACGCTGACAGGAGGATAAAGCCCCTGTCCCTGCAATGAACGGTCAAGAACAATCTGACCTTCTGTAATGTAGCCGGTAAGATCGGGGATAGGGTGGGTTATATCATCATTAGGCATAGTAAGAATCGGAATTTGAGTTACAGAACCCGAATGACCTTTAATCATACCTGCCCTTTCATAAAGTGAAGCAAGGTCAGAGTAAAGATAACCCGGATAACCCTTTCTGCCCGGAATTTCACCTTTAGAAGATGAGAATTCACGCAATGCCTCAGCATATGATGTCATATCAGTCATAATAACAAGAATGTGCATATCAAGTTCAAATGCAAGATATTCAGCAATAGTCAGTGCACATCTCGGAGTAAGTGTTCTCTCAATGATAGGGTCATTAGAAAGATTTAAGAGCATTACAACTCTTGAAAGCACACCGCTTTCCTCAAAACTCTTTTTAAAGTATTCGGCAACATCTTTCTGAACACCCATAGCGGCAAACACAACGCCAAAGTTTGTGCTGTCGGCACCGCTGATTTTAGCCTGTCGTACAATCTGAACAGCAAGGTCGTTGTGTTTCATACCTGAGCCTGAGAATATTGGCAGCTTTTGACCCCTGATAAGAGTCATAAGTGTGTCAATAGTTGAAATGCCGGTATTTATATAGTTTTTAGGATAAATTCTTGATACAGGGTTAATCGGTGTACCGTTTATATTTGCTTTCTTTACAGGGAAAATATCACCAAGTCCGTCAATCGGTCTTCCTGCGCCGTCAAGCACACGACCGATAATTTCTGGAGAAAGCGGCATTTCCATAGGATGACCTGTAAGTCTTGTTCTTGTATTTTTAAGGCTGATTCTTCTTGTGCCCTCAAATACCTGAATAACAATTTTTTCTCCCTCAATTTGTACCATACGACCCTGACGAACAGTACCGTTGTCAAGACTAATGTCAACAATTTCTTCGTTAGAAACGCCTTTAACACCATCCATAACTATTAGAGAGCCGTTAATTTCCTTAACGCCAACATAATCTATAATCATTTCTGCGTTTCCTCCTTTTACGAAATTGTCGAAAGTTTAGTTGTAATTTCTTCAATGTAATCGTCAAACATTTCGGGTTTATTGTTTGGAATATCATATTTCATTTTGCTTAGCTTATCAAATAAACCGAGCTTTATTATTTTAGAAAGCGGAATATTTCTTATAACAATATCTTTTGCTTTCTCGTGAAGATGAAGAATAGTTTTCATCATAAGTTTCTGCTTTTCAAGCGGAACATACGTATCATCAGCGTGAAAAGCATTCTGTTGCAAAAATCCAACACGAATGACCCTTGCTGTTTCGATAACAAGCTTTTGATCGTCAGGCAAAACGTCAGAGCCAATCAGCTTAACAATTTCCATCAATGAGCTTTCTTCCTGCAAAAGCGCGCTGATTCTGTTGCGATATTCAATAAAGTCATCACCGAGATTTTCTCTGAACCACGGGTCAAGATCATTAAAATATTCACTGTAGCTGTCCATCCAGTTAATAGCAGGATAATGTCTTGCATATGCAAGCGATTTATCAAGCGCCCAAAAACAGCGTGTAAATCTCTTGGTGTTCTGAGTAACAGGCTCCGAAAAGTCAGAACCCTGCGGCGATACAGCGCCGATAAGTGTAACTGAACCTTCGCCGCCGCTCAAAACCTCGGCTCTTCCGCCACGCTCATAGAACTCAGCCAAACGAGAGGGAAGATAAGCAGGAAATCCCTCTTCAGCAGGCATTTCTTCAAGTCTGCCCGAAATCTCACGCAGCGCTTCTGCCCAACGAGAAGTTGAGTCGGCCATCATAGCAACATGATATCCCATATCCCTGTAATATTCACCCAGCGTAATGCCTGTATAGATTGATGCTTCTCTTGCCGCAACAGGCATATTTGAGGTGTTTGCAATAAGTACGGTTCTGTCGGTCATCGGTCTTTGTGACTTAGGGTCAATAAGCTCAGAGAATTCTTCAAGTACCTGGCTCATCTCATTACCTCGTTCACCACAGCCAACATAAATTATAATATCGGCATCGCACCATTTTGCAAGCTGGTGTTGAGTCATAGTTTTGCCTGTACCAAATCCTCCCGGAATAGCGGCTGTGCCGCCCTTGGCAATAGGGAACAGGGTGTCAATAACACGCTGACCTGTAATCAAGGGAACAGAAGATGATAAACGATCTCTGACAGGTCGGGATGTTCTGATAGGCCACTTCTGACAAAGTGTTAAGTTGTGCTCAACATTTTCATCATCACGAATTACAGCAACAGTATCAAACAGCTTATATTCACCGTCAGGCATTACCTTGACAATCTCTCCCGACAGAGCAGGAGGAACCATAAGCCTGTGTTCGATAATCGGTGTTTCCGGCAAAGTTGCATACACTTGACCTCCGCTGAGTCTGTCGCCAACCTTAACTTTAACGGTAACATTCCAAAGTTTTGTGTCATCAAGCGATGAAACCGCCGCACCTCGGCTGATAAATGCTCCCGATTGTTCTTCAATAGCTTTTAACGGACGTTCAATGCCATCAAAAATATTATCAAGAATACCCGGTCCAAGCAGTACGTTCATTGGTGCGCCTGTGCCCTCAACCGGGTCGCCGGGTTTAAGGCCTGTTGTTTCCTCATAAACCTGAATAGTTGTGAATTCATCTGTAATACCTATTATTTCACCAACCAGTTTTTGCGTACCGACATAAACCATTTCCATTATTTCAAAGCTGTCGGCATTTTTAACTGTTACAACAGGTCCGTTTATTCCGTATATAACATTGTTATTTTCCATTTATATCATCTCTTTCAATAGAAATTAACGGCTGTTATACTAAAAATCCATCTGCAAATCGGAAATTAGTATCAAAGCACGCTCAGACCTGAATTTTCAATAAACCATTCTCGCTGAACGCACAGCTTGCTGTCGAGAGTTTCATCAACAACAATATTCATTGCCTTGCAATAACCCTTCATACCGCCGATTTTAATTGTTTTATCGGCAGTAACCTCAATATTGTTATCAAATAAAGATTTGATTTTGGAAGCGCTGTCCAAGTCTTTTTCGGTAACATATATCACACAATCATTGCCGACAAACTGCTTGGCAATAGCGCTTGCACTTTTTATCAAACTGTCTTTATAAGCAGTTGTGTTTGTATATTCAACAAGTTTCTTTTCTGCCTTTTCAAATATGCTTTCGGTCATTTTTGCTCTTTCGAGGAATAATTGTTTTTGGCTTTCCTGTATCATTTTGGCAAGCTTGCGGGTTTCATTATTCTTAACCTCTTCAAGTTTATCCTTAATGTACTTTTCGCTGTCATATTTGCTTTTTGCTTCAGCCTGTTTGATTTTTTCCTCTTTTAACTGTTCAACCTCGCTGTGCATAGCATTTCTTTGCTCGTCGGCATATTTTTGTATGGCTTTCAAAAAATTGTCGGTTTTTGCAGACTTTTCCATAAAAATAACCTCACTCATTTAGTGATAATTCAAACTGCTTTGTTATACGTCAAAGCTGCACATCACAGCTTTACACCGATAGCGTCCTGAACATACTTAGTAATACTGTCCTTAGTACGTCCGTTGCCGTGACGGTCGGGAATTTCAACAATAAGAGGCTGTTTGCGATTAAGTTTCAAATCATAAATAAGATCCGGGCAGAGTGAAACAAGAGTTTCGGTAATCAAAATAACAGCAATATCATCTCTGTTCATCGCTTTTTCAAGCTCTCTGCGAACGTGCTTTTCCTGATGAACTACAACGCCTTCAATGCCTGCAAAGCGCATTCCCATTTTAGTATCAACATTATCACTTATAAGAAAAAATTTCATAAAACCAAATCCTTTTAAATAATTATCTTGCAAAGATAAGAAGGATTGAAACGAGCATACCGTAAATAGCAATACCCTCACCGAGAACAACAAAGATAATTGCTTTACCAAATGCCTTAGGATCTTCACTTGTAGCGCCGATAGCGGCTGGAGCAGCATTACCAACGGCAATACCGCCGCCGATGCACGAAAGACCGGTTGCAAGAGCAGCGCCGATATAAGCAAGACCGTCAGCCATTGTTGAGGTTGCGGCAGCGTCACCTGTAGCAGCATTGGCAACAAAAGGACATACCATACAAATAGCAAATACTGCTGCAAATGAACTAATCTGCATCAAAACAGTTCTTTTTTTGCTTTTTCCTTTTTCAAATGCCTTAACTGCGATAATCGCAGAAACTGCAAGAAAAACAACGGGAAATGCTAACAAAATACAATTAAACAACATAGTAAAACCTCCATAAATTAATCAATTTCTAATTTTACAGGCTCGTAAGGTCTGCCTTCACCCGAATAGAATCGGCTGAACATTTCATAGTATTCAAGTCGCAAAACCTGAATTGAAACAAGCAAAGCCTCCAAAACCATAACGAATACATTTCCAAGCACAACAACGGGCCAATAGGCTACAGCCCCCGCTGTGTCAGCAAGTACAAACACAACCATCATCATACCTGCATGAACGAGTACAAACGCACCCACTCTCAAAAAACTGACGGTGTTTGTAACATACTCAAGCAAAAATTCAATGGATTCAATAAGATGTTCCATAATATATCCGCCCCAGCTTTCAGGCATCCAATCTTTTTCTCCGTTAACAATGTTGCCAAGCGGCTCAGAGAAAAATATCAGCAGATACGGAACAATTATAAGTCCGAGAATGTAGGGGAGGGTAAACACTTTCATACCCATTAATTGACCTGCAACGCCAAAAATAACTGCACCGTAAAATACTATTCCGGCAACGCCGCTTGAGTCAAACAAAGCTTTTCCAATGTCTTTTTGCTTGATTGAGCTGTACACATTCAGACACATAGCTACAATCACAAGTGATACGCCAATGCCTACGGCAGCCAATAAAATCATAATAATAGATTGTGAACTCATAACTTCAATCGGCTTTTCTTCCAAGCCGAACAATGCTTTGTACATCGGGTCAAGCAGATGCTCAAAACCGAACACACTGCCAAACACAAGTCCGAAAAATGCAGAAGAAAAGCCGCACGGAAATAGAATTTTACCGATTTTCATCTTTTTAAACTTCCACATCAACATACCGACAATCGAAAGGCAAATTCCTTGTCCCACGTCGGCAAACATAATACCGAAAATAATGATATATGTTATTGCGATGAATAGTGACGGGTCAATTTCGTTATATCTCGGCATACCGTACATCTCTGTATAGAACTCAAAGGGCTTTGCAAGAAAGCAGTTTTTCAGCCTGACAGGAGGCGATTTACTCATTTCCTTCTTAGCATCGGAAAATTCAACATTTACGCTTTTGATTTTTTTTAGCTTACGCTTCAAATCCTTTGCAGTTTCGGTAGGAACCCATCCAACAAGAATAAAGCTGTTATGATATTGCAAAATCTTAGTCCTGATTTTGGCATACAAATTAAGCTCTTCGAGTTTTGACAAATATTTTCTTATTCTGTTTTCATATTTGTCAATATAAGCATTAAGTTGATTTTGAGATTCTTTAAGTTTATTTTCAAGAACAGGGATAAGCTCCTCAAGTTTTTCTAAATGTGCTCTTGGAGTGTCATTAACACCAAGGACATCACATTTTTCAAAATATAAACCGGAAAAAATCCTATCAATCTCATCGGTTTTATCAATAGGGGCAAAGTATACGCCCCAGTAATGTGATTTGTCCTCTGAGCAAACAGTAAAGTCAACATACGGATTATTCTTGTAGGCAGAAAGTTTATCAAAACTTTCTTTTGGAAGTCTGCCGAACCGCGAATTGAGATATTTAAGAGTAAGTACTTTTTCAGTTTCAACCCCAAGTCCCACAAAGTGAGATGTTTCGGTCAGGTTTTCCTTAGCTTCAATTAACTGTTCCTCCATAAAATTCCTGTCATCTGCAAGAACTTCAATGTCGCTTGTTATCTGATTAACAAAAAGCTCAATTTCTTTAAAGGTAGGATTAAAATCACTCACATCAACAAGTTCGGTCTTGCATTTAGCGAGGTTAAGCGATGCCTTAAGAGAATTTAGAGGTTCAGCGTATATATTTTTTGATTGCAGATGTGTGAAATCTCTTGTGTTGCTGTAAAAAGCAGAAACATCATCGGGATGAAACACACCCGACTCACCCAAAACCGCAATGACATTATCTATTTCGTTACAAAGACCAATAATGCTTACGGCCTGCATATTTGATACAGCCAAATCTAATTCACCTCTTTATAGAAGCCATATCCACATCAAACGATGAGCATAGACTGTATTATTTTGCTGTCTAATTTATATCTTGTTCCCTCAATCAGACTGATGATATTCATCAACTCTGTTTCGGCAACAAACATATATGAAATCATTACTACAGACGGATTGTTAGAAAAATGCATATTCTTCTTTGCCAGTCTGTACTGTACTCTCGGAGAAATGTCACTTGCGTAAACATATCCGATTTTATTAATATAACTGCCGCTGTGTGTGCTCTGCATTATTGAGAACACTTCAGCAGACGATTCAGCCCTGCACATCATATCAATAGTTCTTGGATTAATATTGCTGAACTTTATCAGCAAATTTGATTTTATTTCGTCAGGGGAGAGATTATAATATTTTTTTAGCCTGAGTATTCTTGAAAAAATATTATAATCATTTATGGTATAGAAAAAGTCAGTCAGTTCTTGTCTTTCTTTGCCTTTGACAGATTTTTTAACAGCTCTATATAGGTTCTCAAAAACAAATTCATAAAGCTTGTTTTCAATTTCCGAAATCGGAAGCCTGTTCTTATCAACTGTTGAATACTTTTTCAATATTTCATAATAGGGTGACAGCGCCGTTGCGCTCAAAAACTCAGCATAGTTTTTTGCGTTTGCGAGCTTGTCAATATTAATTTCAGTGTGTTTTGAAAAGTACGCAGGAAACTGATATATAAATTTATCGGTTGAATTTGAGTTAAGCAATACAAGAAACCTTATTATCTGCTCAACCTCCATTGTTTCGATAATATACATCGACAGTCCTGTACTGACACCTGAGTCATATCTGCACAGCGAGTCAAATTCATAAAAAAGATTCTGACGTAGCATAGCTTCAAGCCGTCCGCGATGCACATCACGTTCGTTAATATCACGAAGGGCGTTAGAGTAGTGGGTATATGTTTTCAGATACGACATAATTTCCGATACGTTCTGGCACGCAAGCAAACTTGTGTAGTCTTTATCAGTAAGACGTTTGCCAAATTTAGATCTTGCTTTGGTCAGAATCGCAAACGAAGTTTTAGGCATTATCTGTATACACCTCCTTAAAATCAACAAAGATTATTGAGCAATAGCACGCTTTACAATTTCATCAGCCCATTTGTCATGATTTCTTTCAAAATCAGCTTTCAGCTTAATTAGAACAGAATTGTGTTTTTGCTGGATTTCTTCCCACTGACGTTTTGCTTTCTTTTCCTCAGTAATTCTGTTGTTTTTGACGGTTTCCTCAGCTTTCGCCATATAGCTGTCGTGAATTTTCTGGATTTCTGCGTCAATTTTTTTGCTGAGCTCTGCTTTTTCTTTTAATGTAGACTCTTCGAGCATCTTAGCTTCGTTGTCAGCGTCAATAATTCTTTTGATCATATCTTCCACAAAAATACACCTCCGTGAAAAATTTAGTTTTTAAGCGCTTGAAGCGGTGCAGGAATTCTGCCGCCGCGATTAATAAACACTTCAGGCGAGCCTTTTCTTATCGGCATAACAGGTCCCTTGCCGAGCAATCCGCCAAAGTTTAGTACTTCACCTGACATTTTGCCGATGGCAGGAATAAGTCTGACTGCGGTAGTTTTGGTATTTACCATACCGATTGCAGCCTCGTCAGCAATAATTGCAGAGATAACTTCAGGCGTAATGTCACCCGGAACAACAATCATATCAAGACCAACCGAGCAAACGGCAGTCATAGATTCAAGCTTAGTAATGTCAAGATACCCGTTTTCGGCTGCGTGAATCATACCTGCATCCTCAGAAACCGGAATAAATGCTCCGCTTAAGCCACCAACGTGTGAAGAAGCCATCACACCACCCTTTTTAACAGCGTCGTTAAGCAGTGCAAGCGCAGCGGTTGTGCCGTGACATCCGCATACCTCAAGTCCCATTTCTTCAAGAATATAAGCTACGCTGTCGCCGACAGCGGGTGTAGGTGCAAGTGACAAATCCACAATACCAAAAGGCACACAAAGTCGTTTGCTTGCTTCTTTGGCGACTAGCTGGCCCATTCTGGTGATTTTAAATGCGGTTTTCTTAACCATATCTGCAATTTCGGTTATATCCTTGCCAGCGCCGCCTTTTGCGAGAGCAGCTCTTACAACGCCCGGACCGGAAACGCCAACATTAATAACAGTGTCAGCTTCACCAACACCGTGAAAAGCACCTGCCATAAACGGATTATCTTCAGGTGCATTGCAGAACACAACAAGTTTTGCTGCGCCGATACAATCTCTGTCAGCGGTAATTTCAGCAGTCTGCTTGACAATCTTGCCCATCATTTTGACTGCGTCCATATTAATACCTGCTTTTGTTGAACCGATATTTACAGATGAACATACAAATTCAGTTTCACTCAACGCCTGAGGAATACTCTCAATAAGCGCATAGTCGCCGCTTGCAAAGCCCTTTTGCACAAGTGCCGAGTAGCCGCCGATAAAGTTTACGCCGAGCTGCTTTGCTGCCTTGTCAAGAGCATAAGCAAACTTTACAACATTTTTGCTTTGGCAGGGAGCAGCAACCATACCGATGGGGGTAACTGAAATTCTTTTGTGAATAATCGGAATACCGTATTCTTTCTGAATGTCCTCACCGGTTTTTACGAGATCCTTTGCACTTCTGCAAATTTTGTCATAAACCTTTGTACATGCCTTGTCAATGTCATCATCAATGCAGTCAAGCAGAGAAATACCCATAGTAATGGTTCTGACATCAAGGTGCTCATTGTCTATCATATTAATAGTTTCAAGTATATCTTTAGTTTCTAACATAATATGTATATCCTTTCAATATGCAATTAAGTCCGAATCAAATCGCATTTTTGCTTTACAGAAAACTGCTCAAATTGTGTGCTGAGTCACGTTATTTTATATTTTGTGCATACTATTAAAAATATCCTCATGCATAATGTGAATTTTGGTGTTGGTAGACTCGCCGACAGCGTTAAGGCTTTCTCTGAGTTGGTCAAACCCAATATTTGACTTATCAATCTCGACAAGCATAACCATAGCAAACATATCCTGAAGTACACTCTGAGTAACTTCAACAATGTTTACATCTGCACTTGCACAGGCATCAGACACCTTGGCAAGAATACCAATGCTGTCTTTACCGATTACAGTAATAATAGCTTTCATATGTTACCTCCGTTTTTGCAGGAATTAAAAATATGTCCTGCATAGTTAGAATTTTGAATTAAAATCCAATTAAACCTATTATATAATTTTTTTATGTCAAAGTAAAGCTAAATTTTGCAAAAAAATTGCAAAAAACCAATGTATATGTTATCATCATATCGGAGGTAATGCACTTATGAAAATATGTGATACACACACACATTCCAACAATTCATTTGACGCACAAAATTCAGTTGAAGATATGTGTAAAAGTGCAGTAGAACGCGGACTCTATGCTATTGCAATAACCGACCATTGTGAAGCTCCGCTTATAAAAGAAGGAGAGCACAGTCGATATGGATATTTTGACAAAACTATTCCCACATCTTTCCGTGAAGCAAATGATGCAAAGTTAAAGTATCGTAATACTTTAAAGGTTCTGTGCGGAATAGAGCTTGGCGAGCCAATGCATGATTTGAAATGTACTCAAAGAGCACTCCAATACGGAGATTTTGATTTTGTTATTGCTTCTGTTCACAATATCCGTGATTTTGAAGATTTTTACTATCTTGATTATAATATGATAAATATTGATAAAGTGCTAAACCAATATTTTGATGAGCTATTGGAAACCGCTGAGTTTGAGAATTTTGATACTTTGGCACACATAACCTATCCTTTACGTTACATAAAGCGCGATACAGACTTGATGTATAACCTTGAGCCGTATCAGAATAAAATAGATTTAATATATAAAGCTCTCATCAAAAATGACAAGGCGCTTGAAATCAATGTGTCAGGCTTATATAAAGATTTCGGAAGCTCACTTCCTGATGCGTATCAAGTCAAGCGTTTTAAAGAGCTTGGCGGAAAATACATCACAATAGGCAGCGACGCGCACTGTGCAGACGATATTGGAAAAGAGGTAGAAAAGGGGATAGAGCTTGCAAAGAACGCAGGCTTTACCTACTACACAATTTTTGAAAAACGCAGACCGATTTTAATTGATATTAAATAAAAAATTTACTGAATAAAAGCAAAAAGAGGACTTCGCACTATAAATGTGAAATCCTCTTTGATTTTTTAATTATTAATTTTTATTTTTATTTTAAAAAGTGTTCGCTGTTCGCAGTTTGTCATCAAAAGCAGTGACACTTACAAGCTATGTAAATCTATTACTTTATTTTAAAAGCTATTATAGCACCATTATAATGATTTTGCAAGTTCTTTAATGTATTTTTTTAATAAATCCTTTGTTTCAGGGTGTGCAAGACCTACTTCAATTTGAGCTTGTAAAATACCGAATTTGTTACCCATATCATAGCGTTTACCTTCAAATTCAACAGCGGTCATACCTTTAGTAATTGCAATTTCGCGCATAGCGTCGGTAAGCTGAATCTCACCGCCGACACCGGGAGCAGTGCGCTCAAGAATTTCAAAAATTTCAGCAGGCAAAACACATCTGTCAAGAATGGAATACAGAGAGAGCACTTCTTCCGGAGTCTGTGGTTTCTCTTTCATATCTGTACAGGCAAACACATTGTCGTGAAGATTTTCAACCTTAAGTGAGCCGTACTTATGAATATCCTTTGCATCAACCTTTTTTACACCTACTACGCCTTCACCGTATTCGCCATAGCAGTCAATAAGCTGTTTAATCGCAGGAGTTTTGCTGATGATAACGCCGTCACCGTACATTACGGCAAAAGGCTCGTTGCCGATAAACGATTTAGCTTTAAGAACAGCGTGCCCAAGACCTTTCATTTCCTTTTGTCTTATAAAGGTAATGTTGGCAAGATTTGAGATGCTTCTGACAGTTTCAAGAAATTCGGTTTTTCCGCTTTTTTCAAGCAGCGATTCAAGCTCAGGAGATGCATCGAAATGATCCTCCATAAGATCTTTGCCTCTGTTTGTAATAATTAAAATATCAGTAATTCCCGCAGCAACAGCTTCTTCAACAATATATTGAATTGTAGGCTTGTCTACAATCGGGAACATTTCTTTAGGCATATTTTTAGTTGCAGGCAGAACTCTTGTACCAAAACCTGCAGCAGGAATAACTGCTTTAGTAATTTTTTTCATATAACCTCTCCTTTAAAAATAGAATAAAAATGCCGGTAAATAGTTAATTATAAGGTAAGCAATCCCAATACATATGGCAAGCGGAAGATTAACTCCGCCTTTTTCTTCAAGTTTTTTGCTGACGTCTTCGCCTTTGCTTTCTGCCTTTACGGCATTAATCTTTTTTGTGCAATGCTTATAATAACAGCGGTTGGCAATAGCACCGCATACAATCATCATAATCATTCTCAATAACTCCAAGAATGCAGGTATGAATGTTATCAGTACATCCTGTTGTGCAACACCCGGAATATTGAGCAAAGAACCAACATATTGTCCCGAATTTACTGCATTGAATACAGCACTGCTTGCCGTTTGATAAAACGGTTGCATTTGAATATATGCTTCGGCAACAACAAATCCAATTAAGAGAACCGAAAAAATACTTCCGAGCAAAATCATTTTTCTATATAAAAAATACATTCCCGAAAACAGAAAAGCAGAAAAATTAAATCTTGAACGGTTAAATTTTTTGATATTATCAAATATTCTCAAAAAATATTGAGTGCTTTTGCCTACAAATTTAGACATTTCTCCTGCGGTAACATTGTCAGCAATAATTTCATCACTCTTTAATCCTGCCATCGGATCAAAAGGGTTGATTACCTGCGCCTGAACAAACGGTGTGCCGAATGGAAATCCTCCGGGTTGTCCGTTTTGCTGATTGTTGTTGCCAGCCTGTCTGTCTTGTTCATTAAGAGGAGCACCGCACTTGCGACAATAAAATGTTTCTTTTGGGTTTTCAGTGTTGCAAACCTTACAAACAACAATGTTTGCATCGCTGTCTTTTGTAGTATCATCTGTATTTTCATTATCTTTTTCAGCGTTTAACTGTTCAAAAGAAAAATCCTCTGAGTGCTTGTCCTCAAAAAAACAGCGGTTC
Organism: Ruminococcaceae bacterium UBA7127; assembly: GCA_002493005.1. Classification (GTDB taxonomy): domain Bacteria; phylum Bacillota; class Clostridia; order Oscillospirales; family Acutalibacteraceae; genus Ruminococcoides. Next base: position 8,670 of record DKXL01000039.1, on the reverse strand, counting down.
TCAAGCTCATAGCATTCTCTGTGATGAGGAGCACCGCATTCGGGACATACAACGATATCATCATCTTTTGTGAATTGTTTGTTGCACACAGGGCACTTGTAATTAATAAAATCCATATATATTGCTTTCCTCCGAATACTCTTATACATCCCTAATTATACCAAATCCAAGCAGTAATTGCAACTGTATTTTATCAAAAATGTATAAGCGGTATTTCTTTACATTTTAAATCAATTTTGTTATAATAATAAATTGTGAAATTAGATGTTATCAGAAATTTATGAGAAAGGTATGTGCTTATGGTACAGTTTGAAGAATTACTGTTAAAGTTACAGGCATTTAAACCTGATATTGATGACCTGTCAGACGCACTCGGAATGAACGGTATGCTGTCTGAAATTCAGCAGCTTGAGCTAAAGGCAACCGAGCCGGGATTTTGGGACGATGTTGAAAAGTCACAAAAGGTATTGCAGCGCACAGGTGCCCTCAAAGGTAAGGTTGAGGCATATGAAGGACTTGTTGCAAAATACGAGGATACTCATGCATTAATTGAACTTGCCAATGAGGAAGAGGATATTTCTCTTCTTGAGGAGGCTGAAAGCGAAGTCGAAGCGGTTAAAGAAAATCTTGAAAAGCAGCGTTTGCAAACTTTGCTTACAGGTGAATATGACAAAAATAACGCTATTTTGACTTTCCACGCCGGTTCGGGCGGAACAGAAGCTCAGGATTGGGCTGAAATGCTTTATAGAATGTACACACGTTGGGCTGAGGCTCATGGCTTTAAGGTTAAAGAGGTCGATTACCTCGACGGTGATGAAGCAGGACTCAAAAGTGCTGTTTTGCTTATAGAGGGCGAAAACGCATACGGATACCTCAAAAGTGAGGCAGGCGTTCATCGTTTGGTGCGTGTATCTCCGTTTGACTCGGCAGGCAGACGTCATACAAGCTTTTCTTCACTTGAGGTTATGCCCGAAATGGATGATAATATACAGGTAAACATTGCTCCCGAAGACATAAAAATGGATGTTTACCGTGCCAGCGGTGCAGGCGGACAAAAGGTTAACAAAACATCATCGGCTGTTCGTCTTACTCACATTCCGACAGGTATTGTAGTAGCAAGTCAGGTAGAGCGCAGTCAGTATCAAAACCGTGATGTTGCAATGAAAATGCTAATTTCAAAGCTTGTTGAAATTAAAGAGCGTGAGCATCTTGAAAAAATTGAAGATATCAAGGGAGTTCAAAAAGAAATAACATGGGGCTCTCAAATTCGAAGCTATGTGTTTATGCCGTATACAATGGTAAAGGATCACCGTACAAGCTTTGAAACAGGTAATATTCAGGCTGTTATGGACGGCGACTTAGACGGATTTATTAATGCATATCTTAAGTGTGCAAGTCTTGGAACACTTCAAAAATAATTTAAAATAGTTTTATCAATTCAAAGGGATGATTTAAATGAAATATTTGGTAATGTTGTGTGACGGTATGGCTGATGAACCAAACGCTCAGCTTGATAATTCAACTCCGATGGCTAAGGCATACAAGCCTTGTATGGATGCTCTTGCATCTAAGAGTGAGGTCGGTATGGTAAAAACTGTAGCCGAGGGTTTAAAGCCCGGAAGTGACGTTGCAAACCTGTCTGTTTTGGGCTATGAGCCGGCTGTTTATTACAGCGGACGTTCTCCGCTTGAAGCTGCAAGTATCGGCATAGATTTAAAAAACACAGACGTAACATTAAGATGTAATCTTGTAACTCTTTCAGATGAACCGAATTATGAGGATAAAACAATGGTTGATTACTGTGCTGACGATATATCAACCGAGGAAGCAAAAATTCTCATTGACTATATTCAGGAGCAGCTTGGCGACGAAACGTTCAAATTTTATTCAGGCGTGTCATATCGTCATTGCCTTGTTTGGAACAACGGCAATCCGCATCCGGGTGAACTTACACCGCCTCATGATATTTCAAATCGTGTAATTACACAGTATATTCCCAAAGGGGACGACACTGCAAAGCTGTATGAACTTATGAAAAAGAGTTATGAATTGCTTAAGGATCACCCTGTAAATAAAGCAAGAGTTCAAAACGGCAGACGTCCTGCAAACTCAATTTGGCTTTGGGGTGAGGGTACAAAGCCTCGTCTTGACAGTTTTACAAGCAAATTCGGCAAAAAAGGCAGTATGATTTCTGCGGTTGATCTCTTAAAGGGCATTGCAATATGCGCTGAGATGAACAGTGTTGATGTTGACGGTGCAACAGGCTATCTTGATACAAACTTTGACGGCAAATGTCAGGCGGCAATTAAAGAATTTAAAAACGGTGCAGATTTAGTATATATTCACGTTGAAGCTCCCGACGAGTGCGGACATCGCGGCGAGGTACAAAACAAGGTTAAGGCTATCGAGCTTATTGATAAGCATATTCTCGGCCCTGTTACCGATTTTTTAAAGTCGTATGATGATTTTGCAGTTTTGGTGTGTCCCGACCATCCGACGCCGCTATCAATACGTACGCACAGTTCAAATCCTGTTCCGTATCTTATTTATGACAGTAAAAATGAGATTGACAGCAACGTTAAATGCTTCTGTGAAAAAACTGCTTCACAAACAGGCAATTATATTGAAAAAGGCTTTACAATGATGGATTACTTCCTTTCAAAGTAAGTAATTTAATATAATTACATATTACATAAAAAAAGCGGCGTAATGCCGCTTTTTTATTTTCTGTAGTCTGCATTGTAGTATTAATCCTACGGATTATCGGTATCGTTACTTTGATTTTTAATTTTATTTTGAATTGAGTGCCTGCCGATTAAAAATGCAAGCACAGTCAGTATTACAAGCGAAGCTCCGCCCACAAGCCCGATTATCAGAAACATAGTGCTTTTGTCGTTTATCGGATTTAATTCACCCCATTCATCAATACTTGCCGGTGATGAGGAACTTTCTTTAGAACTGCGTTTGCTGTTTCCGCTTGATTTGCTATCGTCTTTGCTTTTGCTTTCTGATTTATTATTTTTATCTGAAGTGTTATTGTGAGTTTTGCTGACTGTAATTTCGGAAGAACTGCACTGACCAACATCAAGAGAGTTAACATTGCCGTCAACACAATCGCTGACCTTGTAATCAACAAATGTTGAGCCTTGAAGGCTTGTCTTAAAGGTGATTGTAAATATCGTATTCATCTCAGAAATCGAAAGCCCCTCAGAATTGAGAAAACTGACTTTTACTTTACCGCCAAGGTCGTTTGCTTTAATCTTTGAACTGTCTTTACTCACTTTTACCGACCTGAATTCAAGCATTTTGGTGTCGTATGAGAATTCAAATAGGGCAGCACAAAACTTCTGTGATGACTTTGCTTTTAGTTCCAGCGTTACAAGCCTGTTTGGAGCAGCATCAGCACCGCTTAATTCAAAGCTGACGCTGTCAGCAGCAAATGCAGTTAAAGTGCTGCTAATTATTATCATAACTATAATCAAAACAATTGAATAGATTTTCTTCATAACACAAAACTTAATCAGAATTAAAAATGATTTTTCCTTTCCTGGCTTATTTTGAACCCCCGAAACGGTGAAAAGCTATCCATCGGGACATCATCAAACCGGAATTTAACGTTCACTCATATACTGCTTTATTTCATCAGAAGTTAATTTTCGTATTTCTGTGTGTGGGTATTCTTTATATTCTTCGACTTTAAAGATGGGTGTCATTTGTTTACATTTCTTGTCTTTGTTTCTTTTCAAAAATATTTGTAAATCCTCATTTTTTGCGAATATTTTATAAGATACTCTGCCTTTACTATTTTTTATCTCATAAATACCACATGACTTTTTTGTTGTATAGTCGGCTGTTCGTAAATAGAGTTTTGCAATTTCTAACGACTTAAAAGGGAAATTCCACCTTTGCAATCCTCTATTTGTGTCATGTTCAATACAAATACAACGCCCACAAGTTCCACAAATATATTGAGTATGTTTTTCTAAACAATCCAATGGATTTATTAATGGCGTAATTCTGTTTTCATAAGAGTAACATTCTTCACACATTTTTCTTTTCTCCTAATCGAATCCCGATTTGTTACGCTCATTGTATCACAGTGCAATATGCCAGTCAATACACTGAAAAGAACAAGCCCACCGTACTGTTTTTTATACGCTCGGCTTCGAATCCACTGTTGCGTCATTCATAAAAGAAAAACAGCACAACTGCTAAAGTTGTACTGTTATATGGCAAATAACCCTAGCTTTAATAGAAAGCCGATACCGATGCATCCCCTCAAAGAGAAATGCACCCACTTGTTTTATTTTGCACCCCCAAAAATGGTGAAAAGCTATTCGTAGGGACATCATCAAACAGGAATTTAGCTATCCAATTCTTTATTTCGCATTTCAGCGATGAACTGTTCCAAATTCGTTTTATGATTGTATTTTACGGAAGCTGTTTTATCCTTTTCTATTATGACTTCGTTCATATCAAGACCATTCAATGCAGCAATAGCAACAGTGTAATGTATCACATCTGCTAGTTCATTACCTAGTTGTGCCCGCAAATCTTCATTGCCAGATGTTTTTCTACCTGCTTTTTTATTCAAGACTTCGGCTACCTCCCCAATTTCTTCTACGAGTTTCATAAATAAACTTTGGTCGATTCCACCGTTACTGTAATGGTCAAGTAAATAAGCTTCCAGCTCTTCTATTGTTACTTTCATAATGTGCTCTCCTCCACAAATCCCGATTTGTCGTACTAATTTTGAAAATGCAACACAAAAAAGAAAAAGTGCCAATTAAATCAGCACTTTGTGGCGGAGAGAAGGGGATTCGAACCCCTGGTACGGGGAAACCCGTACACATGATTTCCAATCATGCTCCTTCGGCCAGCTCGGACATCTCTCCAACTACCGCAAAACATTATATCAGAAATTAATAGAAAAATCAAGCATTATTTACATTATAAAATTTATTTTACGTCAGATTGCGTCTGATTATAATTATTGCCTGCTATCTCTTTTGCTTTTTCTAAGAGCAGTGTACGGTCATTTTCTATTTCGTCATTAATTACCATATCAAGAAGCTTCCTGAGTGTATCTCCTATTAATCTTCCGTTCTTAATTCCTACGGCTATCACATCACTTCCGTTCACTGCAAGCTGTTTAAGGCTGAAGCACTGTTCATTTTCAATAATATTATGAAAATCTTTTTCAGCCAAATCAACAAGCGAAAGCTTGTTTTGCTTTTCATAGTCAGACTGAGCCATAATATCGGCTCTAAAAATTTTAAAAAGCTTTTCTGTTCTGCTCTCACCTATTTTTTCAAGCAGGCGTTTTAACTGCCTTGGCGAACCTGAATATCTGACATCGTGATTTCTGATAAGGCATACACACTCATCAATGAAATTGGAGGAGTATTTCAGTCGTCTGAGTATAACTCTGCTCATCTCAGCACTGACAGTTGGATGACCAATAAAGTGGCTCTCGCCTTTTTCATCGGTTGTTTTGCACTGCGGTTTTCCAATATCATGCAAAAGCATTGCTATACGCAAAACTGAATCAGGCTCAATCAAATTGACCGATCGTGTTGTATGATGCCATAAATCAAGATTATGATGCCCGCTTTTCTGATTATAATCAAATTCTACCGAAAGCTCAGGAATAAATACCGCAACAACATCTCTGAATTTATTAAGAATATTTTCTGCATCTATACCGCAAATCAGCTTTGTAAATTCAATATTTATTCTCTCGGCAGCAATATTATTCAACAGTTTCCTGTTTCTGATAATTGCTTCGGAGGTTTCTTTCTCTATATCAAAGCCGTAGGTTGAGGCAAATCGCATGGCTCTGATAATTCTGAGAGCGTCCTCACTAAAACGCTTGTCCGGATTATTTACACAACGGATTTTTCTATTTATAATATCTGCTTGTCCGTCAAACGGGTCAACAAGTCCGACATACTCATTATAAGCTATCGCATTAATTGTAAAATCACGGCGTGACAAGTCCATTATAATGCTGTTGGTAAATGTCACTTTTTCGGGATGACGATTATCGGCATAGCTGCCATCAATGCGGTATGTCGTAATTTCATAGACCTCTTTATTAAAAATGACAGAAATCGTTCCGTGCTTAATACCTGAATCAAATGTATAAAAATCCTTGAAAGCATTCTTAATTTCATCAGGTCTTGCATCAGTGCAAATATCCCAATCGTGAGGCGTAATATCAAGCAAAGCGTCACGCACGCATCCGCCGACTACGAATGCCTCAAAGCCATTGCTGGACAAAATATTCAAAACATATTTTACATCTTTCGGAATAATAAACTTCATTATTAATCTCTCTTATGTTATTTATCAAATTTTTTAATTATTTGTCTGTTTATATTATACATAACATTAAACAATATTAATGTAACAACTGCAAGAACAGCAAGCATAATTAATCCCTGAGCAGAAAGCGGTACAACCGAAAACAAGCTGCTGAAAAACAGACTGCCCAGCACAACTCCGCTAATACTTACTGCAAGCATTACTCCTCTTAAAAGATTGATTGGCAAAGAAAGGCGCACTACAAGCAAAAAGCACGATAAAGCAGTAAGATAAACACAGAGAGTAGAAAGCTCGTCGGGATTTGAAACTCCAAAAAAACTGCCAATACTAATAATCAAAATTATATTCAGTATAACACATACAGCAGACGGAATGGCATGGGCAAAAATCTTTGCAGTAAAATTACCTTTAATCCTGTTGTCATTAGGCTGCAAAGCAAGTACAAATGAAGGAATTGCAACTGTAAAAGCACCAATGAGCGTGAGCTGAATCGGCTCAAATGGATACTGGGAGTTAAAAAATATAAATAAAATTGATAGAAGCACAGAATAAATTGTTTTTACAAGATAAAGTGCCGAGCTCTGTTCAATATTATTGATAGTTCTTCTTCCCTCAGCAACAACGCTCGGCATTGAGGCAAAATCGTTATTTACAAGAATAAGCTGCGACACATTCCTTGCAGCATCGCTACCCGATGCCATAGCAACAGAACAATCTGCTTCTTTAAGTGCCAGAACATCATTCACACCGTCACCAGTCATAGCAACAGAATGACCTTTTTCCTTCAAAGCCAGAACAAGACTCTTTTTCTGCGCAGGAGTAACCCGTCCGAACACATTACAGCTTTCTGCTGCTTCTTTAAGCTGTTCGTCAGAAGTAACTGTCGACATATCCACTGCATTTTCAGCTCCTTCTATACCGACTTCCTTTGCAATATTCTGAACAGTTTTCACGCTGTCGCCGGAAATTACCTTTAATCTTACTCCCTGCTTCTTAAAGTAATCAATCGTTTCATTTACATTATCCCTGAGCTTATCCTTGATAAGTATTAAAGCCATAGGCTGTAAATCATCAGGCAATTCCGAATTACTAATTTTGCCGTTGCTGACAGACAAAGTCAGGATTCTTACTGTCTGACTGATTTCATCTATCTTATCAAAAACATTTTTATATTTTTCCTTGTTTTTAAAAACAAATTCAGCCGCACCAAAAATGTATGTTTTGCCGTTTTCAAAGCTTCCTCCGGACCATTTTGTTTCGGAACTGAACTGCGAAAAGGATGTTGCTTTTATTGGATTAACATTCTTAGTGTAAGATTCTATGGCATCAAGAGTTGCGTTAATCTCTTCTGATGCATTTACAACAGAGGATAAGGCGATTTTGATTTCATCTTCGGACGAGCCAAAGCTTATTACATCGGTAACATTCATTGAATCAGCCGTCAGCGTACCTGTTTTATCAAGACAGAGCACATCAACACGGGCAAGCGTTTCTATGCAGTACATTTCCTGTACAAGCACCTTGCTTTTTGAAAGCCTTATAATGGAAACTGCAAGCACAGAACTTGTAAGCAAAATCATTCCCTTTGGAATCATACCGATTAAAGCTGCTACCGTGCTGATTACTGCTTGCTGAATATTGCCATTCTCTATACCAAACTGATTTATAAAGAAAAACACACCGATTGGGAACATAACAAATGTGCAAAGTTTAATAATAAAGTTAAATGATTTTAAAATCTTAGAATTAACTTTCTTTATGTACTTTGCTTCATTATTAATCTTTGCAGCATAACAGTCTGCGCCCACCTTTGTGACCTTTGCAAAGCATTTTCCCGATGAAACAAAACTTCCCGAGAGCATTTCATCATTAACTTTTTTCTGTATTAAGTCAGATTCACCTGTCAGCAGGCTTTCGTTCGCTTTGCACTCACCTCTGACCAAAATACAGTCGGCAGGCACCTGACTTCCCCTTGATAACACTATGACATCATCAAGCACAATATCTTCTCTTGATATTTCACATTCTTTACCGTCACGCAATACTGTAATTTTACGTTCGGACAATATTGAAAGCTTGTCAACACTGCGTTTTGATCGAATTTCCTGAAAAACACCGATTGCTATATTTGTAAGAACTACCCCCATAAAAAGTATGTTCTTGTATGAGCCGACAAGCAAAAGTGCGATAAATAAAACTACATTTATAAGATTAAACAAAGTTACAATATTATCGTAAAAAATCCTCTTCACGGATTTCGTTTTCAGATTTGATGAAATATTTACCTTTCCCTCTTTTTTTCTTTTTTCAACTTCAAAAGAAGATAAACCGGATATTTTTATA
>DKXL01000022.1 GCA_002493005.1 Ruminococcaceae bacterium UBA7127 | reverse complement strand
AGAGATAAAAGAGTTGAAATCGGTTTAACTTATATCTACGGTATCGGCCGTAAAACTGCAGACGACATTATTGCTGCAACAGGTGTTAATCCTGACACTCGTGTCAGAGATTTGACAGAAGAAGATGTTTCAAAGCTCAGAGAGTATATTGAGCACAACTGCCGCGTTGAAGGTGATCTTCGCCGTGACATTGCTTATGATATTAAGAGACTTATTGATATTGGTTGTTACCGTGGCGTTCGTCACAGAAAGGGACTTCCCGTAAGAGGTCAGCGTTCAAAGACCAACGCTCGCACTCGCAAGGGTCCTCGTAAGACCATGGCTAATAAGAAGAAGTAAGGAGGGCAAAGGACTATGGCAGCACCAAAAGGTGGTAAGAAGGTTATTCGCCGTCGCCGTGAGCGCAAGCATATTGAAAAAGGCGCAGCGCATATCCAGTCAACATTTAACAACACGATTGTTACTATTTCCGATACACAGGGCAACGCTGTTTCATGGGCAAGCGCAGGCGAGCTTGGATTCAGAGGCTCTAAGAAGTCAACTCCATTTGCCGCTCAGTCAGCAGCTGAAACTGCTGCTAAAGCCGCAATGGAACACGGCATGAAATTTGTTGAAGTATACGTAAAGGGCCCGGGTCAGGGTCGTGAGGCTGCAATCAGAGCATTGCAGACTGCTGGTCTTGAAGTAACTATGATTAAAGACGTTACTCCAATTCCACACAACGGATGCCGTCCTCCAAAGAGAAGACGCGTATAGTATTTAGAAGGAGGAAAATCTACTATGGCTAAGAATATGCAGCCTATCGCTAAGCGTTGCAGAGCTCTTGGTATTTCCCCTGCTGTTATGGGTTATTCCAAGAAGACTTCTAACAGAAACCCCGGCGGTAAGATGAGAAGAAAAAAGAGCGAATACAGCATGCAGCTTACCGAGAAACAAAAGGTAAAATTTGTTTACGGTATTATGGAAAAGCAGTTCAGAGCTTACTATGAAAAGGCTGAAAAGGCTGAAGGCAAGACAGGTGCTGTATTGCTTACATTAATTGAACGCAGACTTGACAACGTTGTTTTCAGACTCGGTCTTGCTGCTACAAGAAGAGAAGCAAGACAGCTTGTTAATCACAGTCACTTTACTGTAAATGGTAAAAAGGTTAACATCCCTTCATACCTTGTTAAGGTTGGCGATGTTATCGAGGTTAAGGAAAAGAGCCGCTCAACAACAAGATTTAAAGCTATTGCAGAAGGCGAAAACGCTTCAATGATAACTCCAAAATGGCTTGAGAAGAATGAAAATCTTTTGGGTGGTAAGGTTGTTGCTGCTCCTCAGAGAGAAGACATCGACTTTCCTGTTGAAGAACACCTCATCGTTGAGTTGTACTCCAAGTAATCCCATTATTCATAGGCAGATTACACACAGATGGGCTGCTTTTGCAGTCGCATAATGTTAGGAGGATTCGCGAATGATAGAAATTGAAAAGCCAAGAATTGAAACCGAGGAATTAACCGAGGACGGAAAGTACGGCAAATTTGTTGTTGAGCCGCTTGAGCGTGGCTTTGGCAACACACTCGGCAACAGCTTGCGTCGTGTGCTGCTTTCCTCTCTTGAAGGCTGTGCTGTTACATCAATTAAGATTGACGGCGTTCTTCACGAATTTTCAACTATTCCCGGCGTAAAGGAAGACGTTACGGAAATTGTTCTTAATATGAAAAGCCTTGTTGCAAAGCTTCACGAAACCAGCCCAAAGGTAGTAGAAATTGCTGCCGAGGGTCCTTGTGTAGTAACTGCTGCTGACATTAAGTGTGACAATGAGGTAGAGATTCTCAATCCTGAGCTCCACATTGCTACTCTTGGTGAAGGTGCAAAGCTTAATATGGAAATCACCATTGACAAGGGCAGAGGCTATATTCCGTCCGAGCGCAACAAGCAGCTCAACGGCAACAACTTTATCGGTGTTTTGCCGATTGACTCAATTTATACTCCCGTGTTAAAGGTAAATTACACCGTTGACAACACTCGTGTCGGTCAGATTACCGACTTCGACAAGCTCACACTTGACGTGTGGACAAACGGCGTAATCAATGCTCAGGAGGCTGTTTCTCTTGCAGCAAAGGTACTTACCGAGCACCTCAATCTCTTTGTTAACCTTTCTGATAAGGCATCAAGTGCAGAAGTTATGGTTGAAAAGGATGATAAAGGCAAGGAGAAAATCCTTGAAATGACTATTGAAGATCTTGATCTTTCAGTTCGTTCATTCAACTGCCTTAAGCGTGCAGGTATTAACACGGTAGAGGATTTAACCAACAAGTCCGAAGAGGATATGATGAAGGTGCGCAACCTCGGCAGAAAGTCTCTTGAGGAAGTTGTACAGAAACTTAACTCTCTCGGTTTCAGTCTTCAAAAGGAAGACGAATAACTTTACTTTAAAAACTCAGTAAAGGAGTGAATACAATGCCAGGTACAAGAAAATTAGGAAGAACTACTGCTCAGAGAACTGCAATGCTCCGTGCTATGGTTACTTTCCTTTTAGAAAACGGCAAAATTGAAACAACAAATACTCGTGCCAAAGAAGTTCAGGCTATGGCAGAGAAGATGATTACAACAGCTAAGAATGATACTCTTCACAACAGACGCCTTGTTTTGGCTTTTGTTACAAAGGAAGAAGTTACTTGCAAGCTCTTTAAGGAGATTGCTCCAAAGTATGCTGACAGAAACGGCGGCTACACAAGAGTTACCAAGATTGGTCCTCGTCGCGGCGACGGTGCTGAAATGGCAATTATTGAGCTCGTTTAATCTTTATTAATTTAAATCAGCAAACCCCGACTATATAATAGTCGGGGGATTTTTCTTTATTAAATTTATTCAAAATGTGAGCTGTGTTTCATACTAATCTCTGATAAAAACCAGACAATTTTTAAGATTTGATTTTTTGCAATACTTCGTTGTTACCCTTGATAGTCGCCAGCCTATCTGCATCCTTCGCCTCGTCTTGAAAAAATTATCCTCATAAATCTTTGTTCACCCATTGTTAGAGATTAGTATCAAAAAAATATTCTGACAGTGATTATGCTTACAATTAGTGCTGTTGTATCTGCCATTATAGCAGCTAGTAATGTATGACGGGTATTGTTAACTTTAATGCTTCCGTAATACATTGCAATCGCATAAAACGTTGTCTCACTTGAGCCGGCAAGAACTGAGGCAACTCTGCCTGCAAAGCTGTCAGGACCACATTCCTTGTACAGTGATGTTAAGAGCGCCGTTGATCCGCTGCCCGATACAGGTCGCAGCAATGCCATAGGAACTATCTCCTTTGGAAATCCTAACCATTGCGCAACAGGCTCAATAAGACTGCAAATTGCGTCTACTGCTCCGCTTGATTGAAGCAAATCAACTGCAAATACAAGTCCCATAATTGTCGGCGCTATGTTGTACAGAATTAAAACACCTTCTTTTACGCCTTTCAAAAAGATGTCAAAGACAGGCACTTTTTTTACAATTCCAAATACCACTACAATGCATGCAAATGCAGGCATAATAAATTCCATAACATCACTACCTGTTTTTTACTTTATAGGAAACTACTTGAAACGTATGCAACGTCAAATTGCACCCGGGAAACATTTAATTTTTGTTTTTTGTGTATATCAGTGTTAGAATCTGTCACGTTTTCTGCTCAAATTTTGAGTGGCGTCACGCCGCTTTTTTATGTTAAAGCTGCACGCAATAATTAGTGCGACAGCCAGGGCACAGGCGGAGCTTATCCATACAGGAACAATTATTTCAAACGGTGCGGCGCTTCCATAGGCTTGCCTGAGAGTAGCAAGAGTTGTTGGTAAAAGCTGAAGAGATGCTGTGTTCATTACAACAAAAATCACCATTTCATTGCTTGCGGTATCGCTGTGGTCATTTAAAGTGTGCAGCTCCTTCATAGCCTTTAGTCCGAATGGCGTTGCCGCATTGCCAAGTCCCAGCAGATTTGCGCTGATATTCATAGTGATGCTTTGAAAGGCGTCACTTTTTTTGTCAAGATTGGGAAAAAGAGGTCGTAAAAGCGGTGCAAATATTTTAGCAAAAATTGCTGTTAGACCGCTTTCTGTGGCAATTTTCATAATTCCTGACCACAGGCACATTATTCCCGCCATTGTCAGGATAAGTTCAATGGATGACGCTCCGCTTTCAATCAGAGCTTGTGATAAGTCGTGGGTATTTTCAAAAATGATTGAGCAAACTATACTTATGATGATTAGTCCGCTCCATAAATAATTCAGCATATGCACTCCATAATTTTTTAATTACTTTTTCCGACAAATTGTAGGTAATTATTGACAAAAGTACCAATTAATGGTATTATAGACTAAAATAAATACGAAATTTGGAGGTTAAGGTATGATTTTCACAAATTTTCGAGAAATTGATAAAACAGGTAGATTGGTAATTTCAAAGGATATTCGCAATCACCTCAACATAAAAGCCGGAGATATTCTTCAAATAGAGGCTGACGATGAATGCATTACAATAAAAAAGGCAGAGAGCAAGTGCGTTTTTTGCAACTCGCCCGAAAATCTTATTGAATTCAATAAAAAATATATTTGTAAAGATTGCTTTGCAAAGCTAATGCAGTCGCAATAGCTTCATTACAAATATATCATTATAAATCAACAATTATGAATACGGAGGTTTATTTTATGTCCAGAATAGATAAAATTAATTATTATCTTGATATTGCCGAAACAGTGCTTGAACGCGGTACTTGTCTGAGAAGAAATTTTGGTGCTATTATTGTGAATAATGACCAAATTGTGTCTACAGGGTACACAGGAGCACCTCGCGGCAGAAAAAATTGCAGTGATTTGGGATTTTGCATACGCATGGAAAGAAACATTCCCCGCGGTGAACGCTATGAACTTTGCCGCAGTGTGCATGCTGAAGCTAATGCAATAATTCACGCATCAAGAGATCAGATGATTGGCGCAATAATGTATCTTGTAGGAGTAGAGGTTGAGACAGGTGAATATGTAAAAAATACTACATCCTGTGCAATGTGTAAGCGAATGATAATAAATGCAGGTATAGACAAGGTCATTGTGCGCAATGACCAAACCAGCTTTACAGAATACAATGTTAGCGATTGGGTTAACAACGATGATTCACTTGCAGACAAGCTGGGCTACTAAGTCTTTAACAATAAATGAAAATATATATTACGGATATTAATTCCATACGTCTTGATCGTGTGAGTGAGCTTAGCAATGACAGGGCACAAAAGACTCAAAGATATAAACTCTCTGCTGACAAAAAGCGTTGTATCGCAGGAGGTCTGTTTATCAACCGTTTTTTATGCGATAACAATATTTTAATCAATGAATACGGAAAGCCTGTCAGTCAAAACGGTGAGTATTTTAATATTTCACACAGCGGTAATTATGTTATTTTTGCGTTATCCGATTGTGAAGTCGGTTGTGACATTCAGCGCACAGATTATATCAAGACCGAGGGTGCTGCCAAGTTTGTTTTTTGCAAAGAAGAAATGAATTTACTTAAAAATTCATATGATAAAACAGACACATTTTATACCTTGTGGACAAAAAAAGAAAGCCTGCTCAAATGTATAGGCGAGGGATTTCACCGAAGTGGTAAAAGCACTGATGTGAGCAGGAATATTTATAAAGAAAACGGTAAAAAATACTATTTCAGGGTGTTTAAATTTTCGGATTATATCATAAGTATCTGTTCCGAACAAAATGATTTTCCAAGTCATATTGAATTTGTGAATTTATGAGGTGGCAGAAGTGAACGATTTAAAAAGCTATGTTGTTAAGGGCGATTCAAAAATTAAGCTTAAAAGTTTTGCAACAAAGCCCGCTGACGATGTGAACAAGGAAAAGATAATTAAAAAGACTAATGCAAACCTTGAGCGAATGGAGGCATTTCAGGACAGACTTTATTCCGAGGGCAAAGAAGGTCTTGTTCTGATTTTTCAGGCTATGGATGCCGCAGGAAAGGACAGCACAATCAAAAATGTTATGAGCGGACTCAATCCGCAGGGAATAGATGTGTTTTCATTTAAGCAACCCGGCTTAGAAGAACTATCGCACGATTTTTTGTGGCGAGCCTCCAAAAATTTTCCTATCAGAGGCAAAATGGCAATCTTTAATCGTTCCTACTACGAGGATGTGCTTGTTGTGCGTGTCCACAAGCTGTACGAAAATTTTAAGATGCCCGAGCGCTGTAAACATGGCGATATTATCGGCAAACGCTATGAAGACATTAAGAACTTTGAGAGGTATCAGTACAACAACGGCTACAGAATATTGAAGTTTTTCCTTAATGTTTCAAAGGAAGAACAGAAAAAGCGATTCCTTGAGCGCATTGACCTAAAAATCAAGAATTGGAAGTTCTCTGAATCGGACGTTAAGGAAAGAGCCTATTGGAATGAATATATGAAAGCATATGAGGACGCAATCAATGCGACTGCCACAAAGAACAGTCCTTGGTATGTAATTCCTGCAGACAAAAAGTGGTATACACGATATCTGGTTTCTGAGGCGATTGTTGATGTTTTTAAGAAAATCGCTCCACAGTATCCTGTGTTACCTCAGGCGGCTCAGGATAATCTGCAAAAGGACAAAGAGCTTTTGCTTAACGAACAGTAAATCATTAAAGGGTTATACAGAGAATTGTTTGCGTATTTTGTTTGAATATCTTTCGGCGATTTACAGAATACCTCGCAATGTGTAAAACTTGATTTAATATTAGTTTAATTAAACATAAGTTTACGGGCTGACATTTGAATGTCAGCCCGTTGTTTCGGTATTATTTAAAAAATGTTATCAATAAATTCAATATACGGTTTGCGGTTTATTTGACTGCAATTATTTTTGTACCACTCAAATTCTTCTTGTAAGCCTTGTTCAAGCGACATTGTATCTTTCATTAGCTCAGATTGTTTTGATACATCAAGCATATATTCATAATCATAAAAACAAAAGTAATCTCTTTGCACATAATCCTTACTTACGCTTACAAATTCAGGAGATTTGCCTGCGGCTTTATAGCATAGTTTTACCCAATCTTTAATTGTAACGGAAGTTTTATTGCCAACATTAAAAATTCTGTTTTTAGGATGTTTATTAAGCAAAATTTCGATAAATTTGCATAAGTCACTCACATTAAAAAACTGCAATTTCATATCGCCGTTTTGAGGAATATAAAATTTTCTGTTTTGAATAGCGCAGTCAAAAACAAATAATTCACGATATAGATTTTCGTATATGCCGTAAAAATACGGAGGTCTTAATATGTATGCATCTTTGATATTTTCACAAAGGTATTCTTCAGCCGCGAGCTTGTTTGTACCATAATCGCCCCAAACGGAATTTTTGCCGCATTGCTGATTTTCGGTAAAAGGCTGAGAATTGGTTTCGGGATAAACCGCGCTTGAGCTTATAAAAATATAATCATCAAAGCTGTCGAGTGCTTCTACAAGTGACTTAACGTGCTCTCGGGTGTAGGCGGTGATGTCAAGCACTGCGTCAAAATGAATCCCTTTTAATTTGTTGCCAAGCTCAAGTCTGTCACAGTTAATTAGCTTTACATTATCAACCTGATTTCGGCTGTTGCGATTAATAACATATACTTCATCGCCCTTGCCGGCAAAATACTTTGCAGTGTATTTACTTACAAAGGTTGTTCCGCCTGTTACAAGAATTTTTCTCATAATGACCTCCTAAATATTAAAAGCTAAGTTATGTCGGATAGTTCCGACAGTGGCTAATGAGTACGGTTTAGAAGTATTGTTATGGCTGAATTGAGCTAAAGCAATTCAGTTAACTTTATTAGTCGGAGTGCCGTTTATAAAGTTTTTGATATTGTCTGATACAATATTCATCAGTCTTATCCTTGTTTCAACGGGTGCCCAGGCAATGTGGGGAGTGATAATACAATTTTTTACACCCATCAAAATGCAGTTTTCTTCCATAGGCTCAACGCTTAGGGTGTCAATGCATGCTCCGCCCAAGTGTTCGCTTGTGAGCGCATCAAACAAATCCTGCTCAACCATAATGCCTCCTCTTGCAGTGTTTACAAACAGAGCTCCCTTTTTCATTTT
Source organism: Ruminococcaceae bacterium UBA7127 (assembly GCA_002493005.1). Classification (GTDB taxonomy): domain Bacteria; phylum Bacillota; class Clostridia; order Oscillospirales; family Acutalibacteraceae; genus Ruminococcoides. The sequence goes on along the minus strand of DKXL01000022.1, from coordinate 20,617 downwards.
GGAAAAAGCCTGTTTGTCAAACATATTTTCAGAATGGCTGTTGAGCGGACAATGGGCGCTTATAATATCGCTTTTTTGAAGCAGTTCATCAAATGAAACATTGGACACTCCATCAACATTTTTAGGTGTTCTGCTATATGCTACAACATTCATTTCAAATGCATTTGCAATCTTTGCTACTGCTTTTCCTATATTGCCGAGTCCGACAATTCCGAGTGTTTTGCCTGCAAGCTCGCTGAGTGGGTACACAAACGGCGAAAAAGTCTTGCTACGTTTCCAAAGTCCGTCCTGGACGAATTTATTATAATTTGACGTGTTGTTGAAATACTCAAGAATAAGTGCAAATGTATGTTGTGCAACGGCATTTGTTGAGTATGAGCCTGCATTACATACAACAATATTGTGCTTGGCACAGTAGTCAATGTCAATGTTATTGTAGCCTGTTGCAAAAAGACCGATATACTTTAAATTTTTGGCAAGTCGCAGGGTATAGGAATCAAGTTTTGTTTTGTTACACACCACAATGTCTGCGTCAGCAATTTTTTCTGCAACTTCCTCGTATTTTAAAAGCCCGTATTCAACAACCTCACCGTATTGTTTTAGTATGTCAGCATTTACAAGGTTGTCAAGTACGGTCTGTGCGTCTGTCAATACAATTTTCATAGTTGTCACCTCATAATGATTATACAATAATTATAATTTTTAGTAAACTGCGTTGTCAAGTGCTTAGTTTTGTTTGAAATAGGTGCAACAATACGCTGCCATATTTAGGCACTTGAAATATATGTCGATTTGCTATATAATTTGATGTGTTGAATTATTGATTTTGAGCAAAACAGGAGGTAGAGATATGTTGTATAAGAATTATCTTTTTGATTTGGACGGTACGCTGCTGCCTATGGATATGGATAAGTTTACAAAGCTGTATTTTGGTGCACTATGCAAGCGCTTTTCGCCGATACTTGGAGTTACACCTGATACTCTTGTCAATGCAGTGTGGAAGGGAACAGGTGCAATGGTTAAAAACGATAATTCCTGTACCAATAAAGAAATGTTCTGGAAGGTTGCGTCCGCTGAATGTAAGATGGATTTAAGTGAGTATGTTGAACAGTTTGACGATTTTTATAAAAATGAATTTATAGCCGCCAAGCAAGCAACCGCCTTTACTCCGTACGCTAAAAAAAGTATTGACTATATTAAGAAAAACGGCGGCAGAATTATTGCTGCAACAAATCCGATTTTCCCTGCAATAGCAACCGAGCGCAGGCTTGAATGGGCAGGAGTTTCGGCTGACGATTTTGAGTTTGTTACAACATACGAAAATTCAGGTTGTTGCAAACCGAATCTGAAATATTTTGAGCATATATGCCATAAGTGCTCAATTAAGCCTGAGGAAAGCATTATGATTGGTAATGACGTTGACGAAGATATGTGCAGTGAAAAGCTGGGCTTTGATACATATCTTATTACCGACTCTATTATTAACCGCGGCAACAAGGATTATTCTGCCTACAAGCACGGTACGTTTGAAGAGTTTTATAATGATTTTCTTACGAAATAAAACCTGTTCGCACAAAGTGCAAAACGTAGTATTACTATAACAAGAAGGGCAAGCTTAACGCTTGCCCTTGTGTTTTAATTATTTCTTTGTAAACATTCCAACTATATCGATTTTTCCGATAATCGGAAGTTCTTTCTTCTGACCTTGAGCAGCGTTTATGATACCGATGATTGCAAGCACAAGGAAGAAGATTGAGCAAAGTCCCAAAATACCTGTAATAATGCCGTAAACAGCACCGTGAGTAACACCGCCGATTAATGTATATCTCAATGGGAAGATTGCACCCAAAATTGCTGTGATGATGATATTTACAATAGAATAAGCAATTTCAAAAACAGCAAGAGTTACACCCTGTCTTGCGTGATATTGTGCAAACTTTGAGTTTTTTGCGGCAAACAAAGGAATAAGTACGAGAATTCCGAGATATGAAAGAATACCCATTGCTTTATTGTTTTGAACGTCAGCCGCGTCGTTGTCGACAGGCTGAGCCGGAGTTTGATACTGTTGAGCAAAATTCTGTGAAGTCTGCTGTGTGTTCTGAGTGTTTTGTGAATCACCTGCATTAGTTGGTGTTCCGCAAGCTGCACAGAATGCAGCGTCATCAGCGAGCTGCTGTCCGCAATTTTTGCAAAATGCCATAATGTTTAACCCCTTTTAATTGAATTTTAATGTACAAACGGATTCATTTGTCAATGACCGTTACTAAAATTATACGTTTATTTGCAATTATTGTCAATGTTTTGGCAAAAAAACGGCAGCCTGACTAAAAACTCCCAGTCAGGCTGCCGTATGTTTGTATTAAAATGTTATTTTAATTTCAAATAATTCAGTATTAGAAAAACACGCAACATTATTGTGTATGCTATGCAAGTAATCTAATTGTAAAAGCGAAATGCAAGGTTTTACAATTATTTAAAATATTTTACGCCGCTTTCAAAGATCTGCTGATCTTTTTCAAACGGAACATTTTTGTAGAGGTTTTCACCTTTTCTTTCGCTGTGACCCATCTTGCCGAGAACTCTTCCGTCAGGAGATGTAATACCCTCGATTGCGCATACAGAGCCGTTTACATTATAGGCAATGTTGTCGCTTGGATTGCCGCTTAAATCAACATACTGTGTTGCAATTTGTCCGTTTGCGGCAAGCTGCTTAACAGTTTCAATATCGGCCATAAATCTGCCCTCGCCGTGAGAAACGGGAACTGCAAATACATCGCCTGCATTTACATTTGCAAACCAAGGTGACTTGACAGATGTTACTCTTGTGTAAGCCATATGTGAGATATGGCGGCCGATTGTGTTAAATGTAAGGGTAGGATCGTTTTCGCCGAGCTCTCTGATTTCACCGTAAGGAACAAGACCCAATTTGATGAGCGCCTGGAATCCGTTACAAATACCAAGCATAAGTCCGTCACGATTCTTGAGCAGTTCGTTTACCTGATTTGCAATGCGCGGATTGCGGAATGTGGTTGCAATGAATTTTCCTGAACCGTCAGGCTCGTCACCGCCCGAGAAGCCGCCCGGAAGCATAATCATTTGTGATTTTGCAATGAGCTTTTCCATTTCATCGATTGTTTCTTCGATAGCGCCTGATGTCAGGTTCTTGACAATGAGCATTTCTACATTTGCGCCTGCCTTTTCAAAGGCACGTGCTGTGTCAACCTCACAGTTTGTTCCGGGGAATACAGGGATAAATACAGTTGGCTTTGCAATCTTTATTGCAGGTGCTTTTGTATTTCTTTCTGTATAAAGGTTTGCGCTGACTTCCATTTTCGGACATTCCGCTTGTGTTGGGAATACCTTTTCAAGCGGAGCACACCATTTAGCGAGGATTTCAGAAATTTCAACTTCTTTGCCGTTGATTTCGATTTTTTCATTGTCTGTTACAACACCCAAATCATAGCTTAATACGCTTTCACAAAGTTTTGCATCATCAGCAAGCTCAAGAATAAGTGAACCTGAAAGCGGAGCAAATAACTCGTCGTTTGTTAACTCGTTTTTAAACTTAAATCCGTAGCCGTTACCAAAACAAGCCTTGCATACGCTTGCGGCGGCACCGCCTTCCTTAACAACGGAAGCCGATAAAACTTTGCCGCTTTCGCACAGAGCAAACACAGCCTTGTACATTTCAATGAGTTTGTCCCAGTCAGGCATAAGAGTTTCCTTATCCTCAGGAACAGGTACATATATAACCTTTGAGCCGACATTTTTGAATTCGGCAGAAATTGTCTTTGAAGCCTTAGTCATTGCAACTGCAAAGCTTACAAGTGTAGGCGGAACATCAATATCCTCAAATGAGCCTGACATACTGTCCTTACCGCCGATTGACGGAAGTCCAAGCTTAATCTGAGCCTGCATTGCGCCAAGCAGTGCAGCGGCAGGCTTGCCCCAGCGTGACGGAACATTGTTGAGTCTTTCAAAATATTCCTGGAATGTAAGGCGGGCAGTAAGTGGATTTGCGCCGATTGCAAGCAGTTTTGAGAGTGACTCAATTACTGCATAAGCGGAACCGTGGAACGGACTCCAGCGTGAAACACCCGGAATATAGCCGTAGCTCATTGCGGTTGCGTCGTCTGTTTCACCCTTTTCAAGCGGAATTTTTGCCGCCATAGCTTCCTGAGGAGTAAGCTGATTTTTACCGCCAAACGGCATAATAACGGTAGCGGCACCGATTGATGCGTCAAAACGCTCTGCAAGGCCGATTTGTGAGCAAACCTCAAGTCTTGCCATATTCTCGGTAACAGCCTTGTCGACAGGCATATCTCTGAGCACCTCAGGGCACTGCTTGCGATAGCAGTCGTCTTTGCTTGGTGCAGTAATATAAGCCTGTGCAATCTGAGTAACGCCGTTTGTATTAAGAAATTCACGGCTCAAATCAACAATTTTATCGCCTCTCCAGAACATTGTGAGTCTTGGGCTTTCTGTAACAACAGCAACTGCTGTTGCCTCAAGGTTTTCCTTTGCGGCTTCATCAATAAATTTGTTAACGTCCTTTTTGTCAAGCACAACAGCCATTCTCTCCTGACTTTCGGAGATTGCAAGCTCTGTGCCGTCAAGACCGTCATATTTCTTTGTAACCTTATCAAGTTCAACTGTAAGGCCGTCTGCAAGCTCGCCTATTGCAACGCAAACACCGCCTGCACCAAAGTCGTTACATCTCTTGATAAGCTTTGCAACCTCGGCATTGCGGAACAAACGCTGAATTTTGCGCTCTGTCGGAGGATTACCCTTTTGAACCTCAGCACCGCAGGTTTCAATAGAATTTTCGGTGTGTGCTTTTGATGAGCCTGTTGCGCCGCCGCAACCGTCACGGCCTGTTCTGCCGCCCAAAAGAACGATAACATCGTCTGGCATAGGAACTTCACGAATAACATTTTCTTTTGGAGAAGCGCCGATTACTGCGCCGATTTCCATTCTTTTTGCAACATAGCCTTTGTCATAAAGCTCAGTTACCTGACCTGTTGCAAGGCCAATCTGGTTACCGTATGAGCTGTAGCCCTGAGCAGCACCGGTTGTAATTTTTCTTGACGGCAGTTTGCCGTGCATTGTATCTTTAAACGGAATGGTCGGGTCGCCCGAGCCTGTTACACGCATAGCCTGATATACATAGGATCTTCCCGAGAGCGGATCGCGGATTGCGCCGCCAAGACAGGTTGCGGCACCGCCGAACGGTTCAATTTCGGTAGGATGATTGTGGGTTTCGTTTTTAAACTGAACAAGCCACTGTTCTGTTTTGCCGTCGATTGTAACCGGCACTTCAATAGAGCAGGCATTAATTTCTTCACTTTCGTCAAGGTCTGGAATAAGTCCCTTTTTCTTGAGTGATTTCATACCAATCAAAGCCATATCCATAAGTGATACGATTCTGTTTGTGTCTTTGCCGTATACCTCGTCACGTGTGTCGTAATATTCCTGCAAAGCGTCTTCAATAACCTTGCCCAAGGCTGTCTGCTCAATTTCTATCTTTTCAAGCTGAGTCAGGAAGGTTGTGTGACGGCAGTGGTCAGACCAGTATGTGTCTATTACTCTGAGCTCTGTAACGCTTGGGTCGCGGTTTTCTGTATCTCTGAAATAGTCACGGCAGAACTTAAGATCGGACAGTGTCATTGCAAAGCCCATTGACCCGTAATACTGTGCCATTTCATCATCGTTCCATTTAATAAAGCCTTCAACTCTTTTAACATCTTCAGGAACAGGAATGTCCATATCGAGAGTCTGCGGCTTTTCAAGAGATGCAAGACGGCTTTCAACCGGGTTGATGAGATATTCTTCAACCTTTGCAAGCTCCTCTTCGGTAATATCACCCTGGAGTGCAATAACTCTTGCGGTGAGTACCTTGCATCTTTCACCCTGTGTCAAAAGCTGAACGCATTGCTCGGCGGAGTCGCCTCGCTGGTCGTACTGACCGGGCAGATATTCCATTGCAAAAACCTTCCAGCCGCTCTCAACGGGGAGCATCTCTTCGTAAATAACGTCTGCATTCGGCTCTGAAAGAACAATGCCCTTTGCCTTATCATATTCATCTCTTGTAAGTCCCTCAATATCATAGCGCATAATGTAGCGCAGGTCGGTTACCGACTTCATACCGAGGTTGTGACGGATGTCCCAAAGTGTCTGCTTTGCAAGCACATTGAAGCCGTCCTTTTTTTCTACAAAAATTCTGATTACATCTGACATAATTTTATCCACCTGCTTATCAAGGTATAATACCTGTATTCCCGTATATGATATCACATTATCTGTTAATCTTATTTCATTTATGACATTAAACGACTTAAAATTGAATTGCAATATCAACGTTTATTATATAACTCGAATTATTTTTACAGCTTATCGGTATGTGCAAAGCAACAGCATATCAGTATATGCCCTGAACAGTGACCTCACCGGAATTTACAAGGCACACTGTTCCGTCATTTTGCATAACCTTAAGCTCCCCGTTTTTGTCAACGCCCACGGCTATGCCGCCAAGCTGTTTGTCGCCTCTGCAAAATGTAACGTTTCTGCCGATAGTTGCACACAAATCTTTGTATTCTTCAAGTGCATTTTCGGACAGAGTAAGGTTATTTGACATAAAATCATTTTCAATTTGCTCAAGCACACAGGCAAGCAGTTTGTTTTTGTCTATTGCAACACCTGTTTCGAGCATTAACGAAGTTGCTTTTTTGCTGATTTCTTCGGGGAATTCCTTAGCGCCTGCATTAATGCCTATGCCTGTTACGATATATTCAACGCCGTCAAATTCAGCGCTCATTTCGGTCAGAATTCCCACAAGCTTTTTTCTGCCGACTATAATGTCGTTTGGCCATTTTAGCTTGCAGTCAATGCCGGTAAATTTGCGGATTGCCTTGCAGACCGCAAGTCCTGCAAGGGGAGTGATTGCGGCAACCTCGCTCGGAGCAATATTTGGTCTGAGCAAAAACGAAAATGCAATACACTCGTCCTTTTTTGCCTGCCACTGTCTGCCAAGTCTTCCTTTGCCGCTTGATTGTTCTCTTGCCGCAACAACAGTGCCGTTTTTACATCCGTTACTTCCGAGCTTTTTAAGGTAATCATTGGTTGAGGTGGTGGTTTCAAGCACAATTACTTCGCTTCCGATTATTTTGGTGTTCAGGTTTGACTTGATTGCTCTCTCATTGAGGTAGGGGGGGGAGGACACGAGCCTATAGCCCTTGTTGGTTACAGAATCAATCACATAATCCTTTTCCTTGAGTGCATTTACGGCTTTCCATATTGCTTGTCGTGATACTCCGAGCCTTTTGGAAATTTCCTGCCCCGAAATGTAGTCGTCTGCATTTATCAGAATATCAAGTATTTTGTTTTGCATAATATCATATCACCAACTTCAGGATTGAATCTCACACTATATTTTATCAGCACATAAATCTGCAATTCTGTTGAGTATTTCTTCGGCGACCTCGCCCTTGCTCATAAGAGCAAGCGGCTCGACGCTGTCTTTTGTGATAATTGTCACTTTGTTTGTATCACACTGAAATCCTGCGCCCTCATCCTTTAGATTGTTGCACACTATCATATCAAGATTTTTTCTCTCAAGTTTTTGTTTTGAGTTTTCAATCATATTTTCGGTTTCCATTGAAAAACCGCATATGATTTGATTAGCCCTTTTGTTTTGTCCGATATGTTTTAGAATGTCATTAGTTTTTTCAAGCTCAATTACTAAGTTGCCCTCTGACTTTTTAATTTTATTATCTTTAATGTCAGACGGTCTGAAGTCTGCAACTGCCGCTGATTTTATGATTATATCATTTTCATCTGCAAACTCTGTGACAGCCTCAAACATATCCTGAGCCGAAACAACATCGACTGTTTTTACAAAAGGAACAGGGGAAAGACTTGTAACTCCGCTTATAAGCGTAACATCGGCACCTCTGAGCATTGCGGCTTTTGCTATTGCATATCCCATTTTGCCTGAGGAATGGTTTGTGATGTATCGAACCGGATCAATGCTTTCTCTTGTTGCTCCTGCGGTAACAAGAACTTTTTTACCGCTTAAGTCAAGCTTGTCCGTCAAGGCTTTTTCAATATAATCGAGAATAACATTTTCGTCAGGGAGCTTGCCTTTGCCTACAGTTCCGCAGGCAAGTCTGCCGTCGGCAGGAGAAATAACAGTGTAGCCGTATCCCTCAAGTTTTTTGAGGTTAGCCTGTACGATTGGATTTTCGTACATATTAGTATTCATTGCAGGTGCAATAATCTTTGGACATTTTGCGGCCATAATCGTTGTGGTGAGCATATCATCCGCAATGCCGTTTGCAATTTTGCCTATTACATTTGCCGTTGCAGGCGCAATAATAAACACATCTGCCTTTTGAGCAAGTGCAATGTGAGCAATGTTATATTCAAAATTTCTGTCAAAGGTGTCAACAAGACATTTGTGCTTTGTAAGCTCCTCAAAGGTTATGGGACTTATAAACTTAGTGGCGTTTTGAGTCATTATAACATTTACGTCACAGCCCTTTTTTACAAGAGCGCTTGCAATGCCTGCCGCCTTGTATGCGGCTATACTGCTTGATACGCCGAGTACAACGGTCTTTCCCTTGAACATTTCAGCCCTCCATATTACACAAATTGCCGTGTTTTTCATAGGCGGTTATTTTGCTTGCACGGTTTTTTTCATCAACAAAAACAACTGTCGGTTTGTGTGTCTTTGCCTCTTCTGCACAAAGCTCGGCGTAGCTCATAATTATAATCTTATCACCTTTCTGAACGCATCTTGCGGCGGCACCGTTAAGGCAGATTATTCCTGAATTTTCCTCTCCTGCAATGACGTAGGTTTCAAATCTTTGACCATTGTTTACATCAACAATCTGTACCTTTTCGTATTCTATAATGCCCGACGCCTTCAAGAGAGCCTCGTCAATGGTGATTGAGCCTACGTAGTCAAGCTCTGCCTGAGTAACGGTGGCACGGTGAATTTTGCTTTTGAGCATAGTTATATTCATTCGAAGTCCTCCTGCGATTTTGTATTATCGAGTATCATAAGTTTAAAATCTGTCAATAATTATACACTTATCATAAAGTTGTCAATCAGTCTTGTTTTTCCTATGTAAACTGCAATGGCAGTCAAAACCTCACCGCAAAGCGTATCAATAGGTTCAATGGTTTCGGCATTTACAATGCTGACATAGTCGATTTTTGCAAGCGGCTCTGTGTTAATTAAATCAGTCATAGCTTTGATAATCATAGCTGAGCTTCTTTCACCGTTTGCCGCCATTTCTTTGCCAAGTAAGATAGACTTGCTCAAGATCAAAGCGGCTTTTCGTTCCTGCTCATTAAGATAGGTATTGCGTGAGCTTTTGGCAAGTCCGTCAGATTCTCTGACAATCGGACATCCGACAATTTCAATATCAAAGTTGAGATCTTTAACCATTCTTTTTATAATTGCAAGCTGCTGTGCGTCCTTTTCGCCAAAGTAAGCTCTGTTGGGAGCAACGATATTAAACAGCTTGCTGACAACGGTACATACGCCGCTGAAATGAGTAGGACGTGTTTTTCCACAAAGCTCTGCGGTGAGATTGTTCATAACAACCTGAGTTGAAAAGCCGTTTGGATACATTTCCTCGGGTTGTGGATGAAAAATTAAATCTGCACCCGTATCATTGCAAAGTATACTGTCCTTTTCAAGGTCACGAGGATAGGTTTCAAGGTCCTCGTTAGGAGCAAATTGAATGGGGTTCACAAATATACTTACAACAACCCTGTCGTTTTCCTGAACAGCTCTTTCGATAAGACTCTGATGCCCTTCGTGAAGATAGCCCATAGTCGGCACAAGTCCTACAGAGAGTCCCTGAGCCTTCCAGTTTTTTACGGTTTCACGTACTTTATCAACTGTATTTTCAATTAAAATCATTTCAGTTCCTCCAAAAGCTTTTCTATTATTTCGTCGGAAATTTTAAAGCAATGCTCCTCTGACGGGAACGCTGCTGATTTTGTTTCTTCAATATACTTTTTAAAAGCCTCTGTCATAACAGAGCCGACATCGCCAAACCGTTTTACAAACTTTGGAGTGTAGTCAGAGAACATTCCCAGCATATCCTGATATACAAGCACCTGACCGTCACAGTCCGAGCCTGCACCGATTCCGATTGTGGGAATATCAAGGATTTTTGTAACAAGTGCTGCAAGCTTTGAGGGAATACATTCAAGCACTACTGCAAATGCTCCTGCACTTTGAACTGCAAGCGCATCGCTTATCAGCTTGCGTGCAGAGGCTTCATCCTTGCACTGCACCTTAAATCCACCAAAAGCATTGATTGACTGCGGCGTAAGCCCGAGATGAGCCATTACAGGGATTCCCGCACTGGTAATAGATTTGATTGCATCACAAACTTCGCAGCCGCCCTCAAGCTTGACTGCGGCCGCTCCGCCCTCCTTTACAAGTCTGCCGGCATTTACAAGTGCGTCATATGTTGAAGTCTGATAAGACATAAACGGCATATCAACAACTACCAATGCTTCTTTTGCACCTCTTGCGACAGCGGCGCCGTGATGAATCATATCCTCCATAGTAACCTTTGTGGTATCTGAATATCCAAGCATTACATTGCCCAGTGAGTCGCCGACAAGAATTGCGTCTGTGCCTGCCTCGTCAATCAGCTTTGCGGTTGAGTAGTCGTATGCTGTGAGCATAGTGAGCTTTTCACCGTTTTGCTTTGCCTGATGAAATGTAGTAACTGTTTTTTTCATATGATTTTCTCCTTTCGCTAATGGCAAAAATGCACGAATAATCGCTGAAGAAAATGTCAAATTTGCTCTGCAACAGCGTAAAAAGGGCACAAGTAGATTTTGCTTACCTGTGCCCGTTAATACTAAATAACATTCCTATCCCTGCATATTTATTTTGCTTGTTTTGAGTCCTGCTTCATACGAATGCAGGCATATCGGGATATGAATAAAAATTGTCAAATCGGTACAGTTTCAAAGCGAATACCATCCAAAATGATATTATCACAAATACAGGCAAAATGCAAGTTTAGTTTAAGAATATACAATATTATGCTTCATTTTTGTTGTAAATTATTCTGAGTCCCTCAAGAACAAGGTCATCATTGATTATTATATCTTTTTTGCAATATCCGATTATGGAGTTTGCAAGTCCGCCCGTTGCTACTAAGGTGCATTTTTGTCCCGCCTCTTGTTCAAAACGTTCAATCATTCCGTCAATCATGCTTGCACTGCCGTAAACTGCGCCGCTTTTAATGCAGTCGGAGGTGTTTTTGCCGATAAGTTTTTTGGGATTTGAAAGGTTTACCGACGGAAGAAGTGCACATCTTGTGCTGAGAGCGTCAAGGGAAATTTGTACACCGGGCAAAATAGCACCGCCGCAGTAGGCTCGGTTCTCGTTAATATACAGAATGGTAGTTGCCGTGCCGAGTCCCACAACAATAACAGGACACGGATACAGCTCCTTGAGCGCAACACAAATACACACAATGTCAGACCCTACGGCAGATGGATTATCAAGGCGAATATCAAGCCCTGTTTTAATTCCGGGGCCGATAACAAGGCTTTTGACGCCTGTAACAGTTTTAATTGCGCTTTTCAGCGGCTCGGTAATCTGTGGTACAACCGAGCTTATGATGGAGGAGTCAATTAAGTCTGCATTAATATGGTAAATCTGGCAAAATGTATACAGCTCGACGGCAAATTCGTCGGCAGTTTTGCTTTTGTCTGTAGAAAAAACAAACTTAAATTTTAATTTATCATTTTCAAAAATACCAAGCTTTATGTTTGTGTTTCCCACATCAGCAGCAAGCAGCATAGAGTACCTCCAAGTTTTTATAAAAAATTTTATAATTCAGTTCTTGTTCGCCGCCGCAAGACGGCAAATCATATTGACGATAAAATTATAACATAAATCTTTTGCGTTTCAATAGATATATTAATGAAATTTATGCAAAATCGCACATTTAAGAAAAAAATGTTGAAATTTGCGGCTGTTTGTGTATAATTAAGATAGGTGTGTTCAGCACATTTATTTTTTCAGCTTAAAATTCTGAAAGGAATGGTTTATTAATGGATAGTTCAGAAATCAAGCAGCTGCAAATTCTTGCCGCAAAGTCAAGAATGGGCGCAATTCTCGGTACTTATCACGCAAAGTCGGGTCATCCGGGCGGCTCACTCTCGGCAGCAGATATTTTTACTTATCTGTATTTTAAAGAGATGAACGTTGACCCAAAGAACCCTGATTGGGCAGACAGAGATCGTTTTGTTCTGTCAAAGGGTCATTGTTGTCCAAGCCTTTATGCCACACTTGCATTAAAGGGATTTTTTGACTGGAATGAGCTTACCGTACTTCGTCACGTAGGAGCTATGCTTCAGGGTCATCCCGATATGAAGGGCACTCCGGGCGTTGATATGAGCACAGGCTCACTCGGTCAGGGTGTTTCGGCAGCGTGCGGTATGGCACTTGCGGCAAAGATTGACAACAAGAGCTATCGCACATATACGGTACTCGGTGACGGTGAGGTTGAAGAAGGTCAGGTTTGGGAGGCTGCAATGTTTGCCGCTCATCAGAATCTTGACAACCTTGTTGTAATCGTTGACCAAAACGGTTTGCAAATTGACGGCACCGTTGAAGAGGTTGCAGGTATTGAACCTCTTGACAAAAAATTCGAGAGCTTTGGCTTTGAGGTAATCAAGATTGACGGTCACGACTTTAATCAGATTGCTGATGCTTTTGACAAAGCTAAAACAGTAAAAGGCAAGCCCACAGCTATTCTTGCAAAGACAGTAAAGGGGAAGGGCGTTTCATTTATGGAAAATCAGGTTGGTTGGCACGGAACTGCTCCGAACCAAGAACAGTATGAGCAGGCTACTGCTGAGCTTCAGGCTGAGATTGACAGATTGGAGGGCAACTGCTGATGGCACAGACAATTAAAAAGGCAACAAGAGAGAGCTTTGGTATGGCTCTCTGCGAGCTTGCAAAGACAAATAAAGATATTATCGTTTTTGATGCTGACCTTGCAGCAGCTACAAAAACAGGCGTATTTAAAAAGGAATTTCCCGAAAGATTTTTTGACTGCGGTATTGCCGAGGGTAATATGGTAGGTGTTGCGGCAGGTATGGCTGCATCAGGAATGATTCCTGTTGCCGCTTCATTTGCAATGTTTGCAACGGGCAGAGCTTTTGAACAAATCAGAAACTCTGTTGCTTATCCGCATCTTAATGTTAAGATTGCAGGAAGTCACGCAGGTATTTCAACAGGCGAGGACGGCGCAACACATCAGTGTATTGAGGATATCGGCATTATGCGTACAATTCCGGGTATGGTAGTATTAAACCCTGCCGATCATTATGAGATGATTGAGGCAACAAAGGCTGCTATCAATTATGACGGTCCTGTATACATTCGTCTTGGCAGACTTGCCATTGACAGCTTTAACGACCCTGACAATTACAGCTTTGAGCTTGGTAAGGGCATTACATTGCACGAGGGCAACGACGTTACCGTTATTGCAACAGGTCTTGTTGTAAACGAGTCACTTAAGGCTGTTAAAGAGCTTGAAGCTGAGGGTATTAATGCAAGACTTATTAATATTCACACAATTAAGCCTATTGACAGAGAAATCATTATCAAGGCGGCAAAGGAAACAGGCAGAATTATAACTGTTGAAGAGCATAACGTAATCGGAGGTTTGGGCGATGCGGTTTGTGAGGTAACAAGCGCAGAGTGTCCGGTTAAGGTAACAAAGATTGGCGTTAATGACAGATTCGGTTACAGCGGTCCTGCACTCGAACTTCTTGACAAATTCGGTCTTACTCAGCCTCATATTGCTCAGGTTATCAGAGATGTAGTTAAAGAAGGCTAATATATTTGTTAGTTAAGGGTCGGCTCGTATTGAGTCGACCTTTTTAACTTATTTTAATAATTGTTTAAACTCGGGCAACACTAAAATCATAATATATTTGAGAAAGGCTATGAAAATTATTATGATTAAGAGTGTTAGCGCACAGAGTTTTAAAAACGAAGTTTTAGGTTCATCTCGTCCCGTTCTTGTGGATTTTTTTGCATCGTGGTGTTCACCCTGCAAAATGCTTGCTCCTGTTATTGATGAGGTAGGCGCAGAGCTTGACGATGTAATCGACATTGCTAAGGTTGATATTGACACTGATGCCAATATTGCCGATTATTATTCGGTTTCAAGCGTGCCCACGCTTATTTTGATTAACAAGGGTGACGAAAAGGTTAGACTTACCGGTGTTGTTCCCAAGGACACTATTATGAGTGCAATAACGGAGTACATTAATGAATAAGGTGTACGATTTGATAATAGCCGGCGGAGGGGCGTCGGGTCTGACTGCGGCATTGTACGCTGCAAGGAACGGATATGATTTTATTGTAATTGATCCTGCTCCGCCTGCGGGCAGCTCGGCGGCTCTTGCCGATGAGGTTGATAACTACACAGGCTTTTCGAATATAAGCGGATTTGAACTTATGCAAAAGTTTTACGCTCACGCAAAAGAACTTGGGACTCAATTTGTAAAAGATGAAGTTCAAAATATAGAAAAATCAGACGGAATTTTTACAGTTGGATGTGCAAAGAAAAATTATCGCGCCAAAACCGTAATTTTCTGTGCAGGAGCATCACACAAAAATCTTGGGGTAAGCGGTGAAGAAGAATTTGCAGGTAAGGGTGTAAGCTATTGTGCCGTGTGCGACGGATTTTTCTTTAAGGACAAGGTAGTGACTGTTGTAGGCGGCGGCAACACCGCCGTAAGCGATGCTTTGTATCTTTCAAAGATTTGCCGCAGAGTTTTTCTTGTACACCGCAGAAGTAAACTGAAAGCGGAGCGTATACTTGTAAAAGAACTTGAAAAAACAAATAATACAGATATAATATATAATAATGAGGTTATCCAAATTCTAGGAGAATCAAGCGTAAACTCAGTGCGGCTTAAGGACGGCAGAAAGCTTAAGACAGACGGTGTGTTTGTAGCGGTTGGACTTGCGCCTCGAAGTCTGCCTGTCAAGAAAATTGTTACGCTTGACAATAACGGATATATTGTTGCCGACGAAAGCTGCAAAACATCAACTGACGGACTTTTTGCGGCAGGAGATATTCGCACAAAAAGATTAAGACAGATTATTACAGCCTGCTGTGACGGAGCAAATGCCGTTTTAAGTGCTGATGAATATTTAGAGAAACAATGATTGAGTCAGCATACAAATCAATTAATCGACATTTGCAAAATAAAAAAATAAGTGTGATACAATGTTTACAAAACTTATAAAAAATACAACTGCATCATATTTTATTGCAATACTCTGCACTCTGCTGTGGGGAACGGCATTTCCTTTTATAAAATTGGGTTACACGTCGTTTTCTATTGGGGAGGGCGACATCGGCGCAAAGCTGATTTTTGCAGGTTTGCGCTTTATGATTGCCGGAGCTATGGTCTATTTGACTGTGTGGATAACAGACAAAAAACTTCCGAAATTAAACAAAAATGATATACTGCCCGTGACAGGTCTTGGGTTAGTTCAGACAGCGGCGCAGTATATTTTTACATATATCGGCATAGGCTTTACAAGCGGCACAAATACTTCTATCATTACCGCCTGTGGGTCGTTTTTTACTGTACTTGCCGTACCATTGTTTTTTAGATCGGACAAGTTAAATGTTTTTAAGATACTTGGATGTGTTATCGGATTTGCCAGAGTGCTTGCAATCAACAGAGGCGGCGCTGTGTCGACTGACACAATGTTTGGTGATATGTTGATTTTATTTTCCACCATTTCGGCTGCGGCAGGAAATATTATTTCCAAAAAAGTTGCATTGAACAGAAATCCGATAAAGGTTACTGCATTTCAGTTAATTATAGGGGGAGCAGTGTTGCTTTTATCAGGGCTTGCTTGCGGAGGAAAACTTGTATTTGATAACGTGCAAAGCGTTTTGATTTTACTTTGGCTTGCCTTTGTGTCGGCGGCGGCTTTCTCACTCTGGACTGCACTTTTAAAGCATCATCAGGCAAGCAGAATATCAATATTCAATTTGCTTGTTCCGGTGTTTGGAACATTTCTGTCTGCAATTTTGCTTGGCGAAGCAGTGCTCAGAATTGAAACGCTGGTATCTCTTGTGCTGATATCGACAGGAATTGTCCTTGTTAACATCAAAAGGAGGAAAAGCGGTGAAGATTAAAGGTGTTATCTCAGATATGGACGGAGTCATTCTTGATACAGAAAAGCTGTATGTGCGTTTTTGGTGTGAGGCGGCAAATTTTTATGGATATCCGATGCAAACGCACCATGCGCTCAGTATTCGCTCAATGGCAAGAGTGTATGCTATAAAACGGTTAAAGGGATATTTCGGCGATGATTTTGATTATTATGCGGTTCATGATAAGCGCATTGAACTTATGGACAAATACATAGAAGAAAACGGAATAGAACCAAAATGCGGGGCAGAAGAACTTTTGCAATTTCTGAAAGAAAACGGGTACAAAACAGCACTTGCTACGGCAACTGCACCAGAGCGTACAAAATCTTATCTGAGCAGGCTGGGATTGTATGAATACTTTGATGAAATTGTGTGTGCCTCAATGGTAAAAAGAGGTAAGCCGCAGCCGGATATTTATTTGTGTGCGGCAGATAGGCTTGGGCTGAAACCTCAGGAATGTATTGCTCTTGAGGACTCGCCAAACGGAATTAAATCTGCAAGTGCGGCAGGATGCAAAACAATTATGGTACCGGATCTTGATATGCCGTCTGATGAGATAAAACCGTTGTTGTACGATGTGGCAAAAGACCTTATGCAGGTTAAAAAAATAATAATACAAAAATAAGGCGGTTAGATATGGTTTTAACTAAAAAATTAAGGAGAGAAGTGAAATGGATTTTCTTAATGACATAGCAACATCATTTAATGATTTGCTATGGGGATTGCCGATGATTATTATTTTAGTTGGCACTCATATTTTTATGACTTGCAGAACAAAGTTTATGCAGCGCAAAACCTTTAAGGCAATCAAACTATCTGTTACCAAGGATTCTGAGGTTGACGGAGATATAAGTCCGTTTCAGGCTCTTACAACTGCGCTTGCCTCAACAATCGGTACAGGAAACATTATCGGCGTAGGTACAGCTGTTGCATTGGGCGGCGCAGGAGCGGTGTTCTGGTGCTGGATTGCGGGAATACTCGGAATGGCAACAAAATATTCCGAGTCGCTTATCGCCGTTAAATATCGTGTAAAGACTAAGGATGGCAGAATGCAGGGCGGCGCAATGTATGCGATTGAGCGCGGCATTCATCCAAAAATCGGCGGCAAAAAACGCAGTATGAAATGGCTTGCAATTTTATTTGCATTGTTTGCAGCGCTTGCATCATTTGGAATCGGTTGCAGTGTTCAGACAAATGCCATTGCAAAGGTTATGGATAACACCTTTAACCCTGAAAAAACTTTGGTTATTAATCTGTTTGGCTCAGATGTTTCGCTTGTTGCGTTTATTTCTGGTATTATAGTTACCATTTGCACGGCACTCGTAATTTTTGGAGGCATTAAGTCAATTTCCAGGGTTTGTGAAGCTTTTGTTCCTCTTATGGCTGTGCTCTATGTTTTGGGCTGTATAATTATTCTTTTCATCAACAGCGATGTGTTGTGGCAGGCTGTCTGCACCATAATTACTGCGGCATTTTCTCCAAAGGCTATGGGCGGCGGACTTATTGGAGCAGGCATAATGGCAGCAGCACGTTATGGAATTGCAAGGGGACTTTTCAGCAATGAATCCGGTATGGGCTCGGCTCCAATTGTGGCGTCTGCTGCGCAGTCAAGAAATCCGGTTCGTCAGGCGATGATTTCATCAACGGGAACGTTTTGGGATACTGTCGTAGTGTGCCTTATGACGGGTCTTGTAATTGTAAGCTCATGTATAAAAAACCCGAATATTGATTTAAAGACAGTTGACGGCGATTCCCTGACCTCAGCCGCATTTGCACAGATTCCTGTTATCGGCACTCCGATATTGGTTGTGGGTATTGTTTTATTTGCATTTTCAACAATTTTAGGATGGTCATACTATGGCGAGCGATGTATTGAATATCTATTTGGAAAAAAAGGAATAATTCCATACAAGCTGATATTTATTGTAGTTCTGTTTATTGCTCCGATTACTGCTCT
This sequence comes from Ruminococcaceae bacterium UBA7127, assembly GCA_002493005.1. GTDB lineage: Bacteria > Bacillota > Clostridia > Oscillospirales > Acutalibacteraceae > Ruminococcoides. The sequence goes on along the minus strand of DKXL01000022.1, from coordinate 2,419 downwards.
GGATATTGTTTGGACTATGGCTGATATATTTAACGCACTTATGGCGCTGCCTAATATTTTTGCAGTCATAGCGTTGTCACCTGTCATTGTCAAAGAAACTAATTACTATATGTATGGCAACCGACTCGACGAGTTTGACAAAACGCCGATTCCTACGGTTGACAAGTAACGAGGTCAAAATGGAAAAATCAAGAATTGACAGACAGTTTGATTTTATAAGAGAAATCGACAAAGAAAAGCTAATCACGCGCCAGACATATCTTTCAAATGCAGTGCGCAAAGAAAACGATGCCGAGCATGCATGGCATATGGCTATTATGGCTGTGCTTTTAAGCGAATATGCAAATGATGATATTGATGTGCTCAAAACAATTATAATGCTCCTGATTCACGATATTGTTGAGATTGATGCAGGAGATACATATGCCTATGACGATAAAGGCTTGAAAACACAGCATGAGCGTGAACAAAAGGCTGCAAACAGGATTTTTGGACTTTTACCGGATGATCAGTGCGAAAAGCTGAAATCCTTGTGGGAGGAGTTTGAGTTTGGAAAGAGCAAAGAGGCAAAGTTTGCCCATACGCTTGACAATATTCAGCCGACAATGCTCAACTCTGCAACTGACGGAAGAGCGTGGGCTGAGCACGAAGTAAAGCTTAGTCAAATTTTAAAACGCAATGAAAACACTGCCGGCGGCTCGCAAATACTATGGAACTATTCAAAGGATAATTTTATTCTGCCAAACCTTAAAAAAGGCAGAATAAAGGACGAATAAGCGGCGTGACGCCGCTCACAATTCGAGCAGACAGCTTGATGATGACAAAACTTTTCTGCCCGACTATTTTCATTCAGCTTGATATCAAGTTTAGAAAAGGCGTGACGCCGCTCACAATTCAATCCGTTCCCCATAAAATCAAAAAAACACCGCTGATTATCAGCGGTGTTTTTCACTGTAGAATTGCAATCGGAACTTCGTGCTTATATAATAGAGCAAACGAGGTCGGTGTATTCCGATGGATTTTCAAGCGGAAGTCCTGCAATCAGCAATGCCTGGCAATAGAGAACTTCAGCGTATTTTTTAGCCTTTTCAATATCGGTTTGAATGAGGGCTTCCATATTCTTAACGGCGTTGTGCGACAGATTGAGTTCAAGCACACGCTGAGCTTTCATACCCGAATTTGGCTGAACAGAATTGAAATATTTTTCCATTTCAAATGAGATTCCGCCCTTTGCTGTAAGACATACAGGGTGAGAAACAAGTTTTTTGGACGCTGTAACTTCGCTTACCTTATCACCGAGAGTTTCTTTTACAAAGGTAAGCAGTGCGTCGCTGTTTTGCTCTTCGTCTTTGTTTTCGTCAGCATCAATGCCAAGGTCATCGTTTGTTGCAGAACAGAATTTCTTTTCTTTGTATGTCATCAAAGTCTGAAGTGCAAACTCGTCAACGTCATCTGTGCAATAAAGAATTTCAAAGCCCTTTGAACGGATAAGCTCGGTTTGCGGAAGTGTGTCTATTGCAGCGGCATTTTCGCCTGTTGCAAAGTAGATATACTTTTGCTCTTCCTTCATTCTGTCAACATACTCCGAGAGTGTAACAAGTTTCTTTTCTGTTGAAGAATAGAACATCAAAAGATCCTGCAATGCATCTTTGTGCATACCGTAGTCGGACACAATGCCGTACTTGAGCTGTCTGCCGAATGCGGAGAAGAACTTTTCATAATTCTCACGGTCGTTTGCAAGCATAGCGCTTAACTCATTCTTGATTTTCTTTTCAAGATTTTGAGCAATGGTAATCAAGTGGCGGTCGTGTTGCAACATTTCTCTTGATATGTTAAGGGACAAATCCGCACTGTCAACAACACCTCTTACAAAGCGGAAGTGTTCAGGAACAAGCTCCTCGCAGTTTTCCATAATGAGAACCCCGCTTGAATAGAGCTGTAAACCTTTTTTGTATTCCTTTGTGTAGTAGTCATATGGTGTTGACTGTGGAATAAACATCAAAGCCTTGTAGGTTACAACACCTTCAACAGAAGTAACAATCGTACGCAGCGGCTTGTCCATTGTCATAAACTTTTCATTATAAAATTTGTCGTATTCCTCTTGTTCTACATCCTGCTTTCTGCGCTGCCAAATCGGAACCATACTGTTGAGGGTTTCTGTTTCTGTGAAATCCTCATATTCGGGCTTATCGCTGTCTTTGGTATCTTCCTTGACTCTGCTGCGTGTCATATCCATCATAATCGGATAGCGGATGTAGTCGGAGTATTTTTTTACAAGACTTTGCAGCTTGTACTGCTCAAGAAATTCGTCGTAATTTTCTTCGTCGGTATTGTCCTTTAATTCAAGTATAATTTCCGTACCTACACCGTCTTTTGCAAGCTCGGTTACAGTGTAGCCGTCAGCACCGCTTGACTGCCA
>DKXL01000051.1:18709-19012 GCA_002493005.1 Ruminococcaceae bacterium UBA7127 | reverse complement strand
TTGCTTTCAAAGCTTTTTGTTCCCGAAGAGGAGCTTGACGGACTTACAAAGTCAATGCAGGAAATCATTGATTTTGCCGATACAATCAACAATGCTCCCAAAAGTGACGACAGCTTTGACGATATAAATAATCTGTCAAATGTGTTCCGTGACGATACTGTAGTGAAGTCGTTTAATACTGAGGAAATCCTTAGCAATGCTCCGGAGCAGGCTGAGGACCATTTCCTTGTGAGAAACAGAGAGTAAGGCGGTGTAAAAATGGGATCAATTTCAAAAATTCACGAGATGCTTGTTTCAAAGCAG
>DKXL01000051.1:18173-18402 GCA_002493005.1 Ruminococcaceae bacterium UBA7127 | reverse complement strand
GCAGTGCTCTTGCACCGAGCTTACCAAAAGCTATCTTGATGAAATAGAAAAGTCAAACGGCGAACTTAACGCCTATGTTAACGTAACCGGCGACGAAGCACTTAAAACTGCCGCCGAGGTTGACAAAAAGATTGCGGCAGGGGAGGAAATCGGACTGCTTGAGGGCGTTCCTATGACTCTTAAGGATAACCTTTCAACTAAGGGAATTGAAACAACCTGCTGTTCAAAA
>DKXL01000051.1:17738-17860 GCA_002493005.1 Ruminococcaceae bacterium UBA7127 | reverse complement strand
GAAACAACCTGCTGTTCAAAAATTTTGACAGGTTACAAGCCGATTTATAATGCAACTGTTTGGGATATTCTCAAAGGTCAAAACGCAGTAATGCTCGGCAAGACCAATATGGACGAATTTGC
>DKXL01000051.1:0-17433 GCA_002493005.1 Ruminococcaceae bacterium UBA7127 | reverse complement strand
CAAGACCAATATGGACGAATTTGCTATGGGTTCATCTTGCGAAACCTCATATTTTGGCGGTGCGGCAAACCCGTTTAATACAAATCACGTTTCGGGCGGTTCGTCTGGCGGCGGCGCAAGTGCAGTCGGCGCAAACCTTGCGGCATATGCGCTTGGCTCGGATACAGGCGGCTCTATTCGTCAGCCTGCTTCGTTCTGCGGTATTGTCGGATTAAAGCCAACATACGGTTCGGTATCAAGATACGGACTTATTGCGTATGCAAGCTCGCTTGACCAAATCGGCCCTATTACAAAAAGCGTTGAGGATGCTTCAATCGTGTTTGATGCAATTTCCAATAAAGATGAAAGGGATTCAACTTCAAAGGGAAACCTTGGCGGAGAAACCTATTCAAAGCTTAATAATGACATCAAGGGAATGAAGATAGGACTTGCAAAGGAATATCTCGACGGTATTCGTGACGACGTAAAAGAGGCTGTTTTGAATGCGGCTAAAATTTATGAGTCAATGGGCGCAGAAATAGTGTACTTTGATTTGCCCGAGCTTAAATTTGCGCTTCCTGTTTACTATATAATTGCCTGTGCAGAGGCATCATCTAACCTTGGCAGATACGACGGTATCCGCTTTGGCTACAAGACCGAGCATTACAACGGTACTCACGATATGATTTGCCGCACTCGTTCAGAGGGCTTTGGCGATGAAGTTAAGCGCAGAATTTTGCTTGGCACCTATGTGCTTTCAGCAGGTTATTATGACGCTTACTACAAAAAGGCACAAAACCTCAGAGGTACAATAGTCAGTGCGTTTAACAAAGCGTTTGAAAAGTGCGACGTTATTCTTGCTCCGACAGTTCCGATGACAGCGTTTGAAAAAGGTCACGCTGTTACTGACCCTATTGAAACCTATCTTACCGATATTTGTACTGTTCCTGTTAATATTGCAGGTTTGCCGGGTATTTCTGTTCCATGCGGATTTAATTCAAACGGAATGCCAATCGGTATGCAGCTTATCGGCAAGAGCTTTGGCGAGGCTGATATACTTAATGCCGCATATAAATATCAGCAGGCGGCACAAGAATACTTTAAGGATACAAAGTGGGGTGTTAAGCTGTGAAATATGAATTAGTTGCGGGTTTTGAAACCCATATTGAGCTTGCTACAAAGACAAAGATTTTTTGCGGCTGCACCACTCAGTTCGGCGGTGCGCCAAACAGTCATTGCTGTCCCGTGTGTATCGGTCTTCCGGGCACACTTCCTAAGCTCAACAAAGAAGTAGTGCGCTATGCAATTATGGCAGGGCTTGCCGTTCACGGTGAGATTGCCGAGGTCGCAAAAATGGACAGAAAGAATTATTGCTATCCTGACCTTTCAAAGGCATATCAGATTAGCCAGTTATATGCTCCGCTTATTATCGGCGGATATGTTGAGCTTTCAAACGGAAGAAAAATCCGCTTGCATCATATTCATATTGAAGAGGATGCAGGTAAGCTTATTCATCAGCACGGCGACACCTATGTTGACTACAACCGTGGCGGCGTTCCTCTTATTGAAATTGTTTCCGAGCCTGATATCCGCTCAATAGACGAGGCAAGGGAGTATGTTGAAAAGCTTCAGCAGATTATGAGATATATCGGCATTTCCGACTGCAAAATGCAGGAGGGCTCAATGCGTTGTGACGTTAATATTTCTGTTCGTCCCGAGGGCAGTGAAAAGCTAGGCACAAGAACAGAAATCAAAAATATGAACTCAATCAACAACATAGCCAAGGCTATGGAGTATGAATATGAGCGTCAGGTTGACCTTATCGAAAGCGGCGGTCAAGTCGTTCAGGAAACACTGCGCTATGATGATGCAACAAATACCACATCATCAATGAGAAGCAAGGAAGATGCTCACGACTATCGTTACTTCCGTGACCCTGACCTTGTTACAATCAGGGTTTCTCGTGAAGAGGTCGATGAAATCAAACAAACATTACCTGAGCTTCCGACTGACAAATGCAAAAGATACGTTGACGAGCTTGCAATTCCCGAAAAGGATGCACAACTGCTTACAAAATACAGAAGAATCAGCGAGTATTTTGACAAGGCTTGTATTGGTGTAAAGTCGCCAAAGACGGTTTCAAACTTTATTATAGGTCAGATTTTCCGCAGAACCGAAACAGAAGCTGACAAGGAAGTTTTTGATGTTGCTGTAGCACCTGAACAGCTCAACGAGCTTGTAAATTTGCTTGATGACGGCAAAATACGTAACAATCTTGCAAAGTCTACACTTGAAAAGATGCTTGACAGCGGCAAGGGAGCGCTTGAATTTATCAGCGAAAGCGATATGGGCGGTCTTGACGAAAATGCGTTGCTTGAACTCTGCAAGCAGGCAGTAGAGGGCAACCAAAAGGCAGTAGATGACTATAAGAACGGCAAGGAAAAGGCAATTAAAGCATTGGTCGGCAATGTTATGAAAAACAGCCGAGGTAAGGCTGACGCCGCACTTGCAGAAGAAAAAATTAAAGAGCTTATCGGTTAATTTTGGAGCGGCATTGCCGCTCCTTTTAACTTTAATAGGAAAGTGCTTTGAAACGGTCGGGCGGAGAGGTGTAGATATTATCAAGTTGTCTGCTCGAATTGTGGGTGGTGTTACGCCGCTCCTTTTTGCTTTAAGGCAATATAAAAACAGCCACAGCAAATCAAATTGCTGTGGCTGAAATTATAATTATCTATCGCAAATTATCTTTTAAATTATACCTCGTTGCCGGGAAATTTTGGAAGTCCGGCAAAGCCTTTTTCAAGATCTGCATCTGTAGGAATATAGTCGGTCATAACACCGTCGTTGTACTTCTCATAAGCAACCATATCAAAGTAACCTGTACCTGTAAGTCCAAAGAGGATTGTTTTTTCTTCGCCTGTTTCTTTGCACTTGAGAGCTTCATCAATAGCAACTCTGATTGCATGACTGCTTTCGGGAGCAGGCAAGATACCCTCAACTCGTGCAAACTGCTCTGCTGCGGCAAATACCGATGTCTGTTCAACAGATGTTGCCTCCATAAGACCGTCATGATAAAGCTGAGAAAGAGTAGAACTCATACCGTGGTAACGCAAGCCGCCTGCATGATTAGCTGATGGAATAAATCCGCTTCCGAGTGTATACATCTTGGCAAGAGGACAAACCATTCCTGTGTCACAGAAATCATAAGCAAACTTACCTCTTGTAAAGCTCGGGCATGACGCGGGTTCAACTGCAATGATACGATAGTCAGCCTCACCTCTGAGCTTTTCGCCCATAAACGGAGAGATAAGACCGCCGAGGTTAGAACCGCCGCCTGCACAGCCGATGATGATGTCAGGCTTTACGCCGTATTTGTCAAGTGCCGCCTTTGCTTCAAGACCGATTACAGATTGATGTAAAAGAACCTGATTAAGCACACTGCCCAACACATAACGATACCCCTCTGTGCTTGTTGCAACCTCAACAGCCTCGGAAATTGCACATCCAAGACTGCCTGTTGTGCCCGGATGAGCCTGCAAAATCTTTCTGCCGACCTCGGTGTTGGTTGACGGTGACGGTGTAACGCTGGCACCATAGGTTCTCATAACCTCACGTCTGAACGGCTTTTGTTCATAAGAAACTTTTACCATATAAACCTTGCAGTCAAGGTCAAAATATGAACAAGCCATAGAAAGAGCAGTGCCCCACTGACCTGCGCCTGTCTCGGTTGTAACACCTTTTAAGCCCTGTTTTTTAGCGTAATAAGCCTGAGCTATTGCGCTGTTGAGCTTGTGGCTTCCGCTTGTATTGTTGCCTTCAAATTTATAATAAATCTTAGCCGGTGTATCAAGTGCTTTTTCAAGGAAATATGCTCTGATAAGCGGAGAAGGACGATACATCTTATAGAAATTCTGAATTTCCTCAGGAATGTCAATGTATGGGTCTGTGTCGTTAAGTTCCTGTGCAACGAGCTCATCGCAGAATACGGGAGAAAGCTCTTCTGCAGTCATAGGCTTGAGAGTTCCCGGATTTAAAAGAGGTGCAGGCTTGTTTTTCATATCTGCGCGAACATTATACCATTTTGTTGGGATTTCACTTTCGTCAAGATAGATTTTGTAAGGAATTTTGTTTTCTGCCATTATTATTACCTCCATAAGTATATTTAATTTAACGCTTTAATTCGTTAAATTATTTTCTTGTGTAATATTGTACCACAAAACAACGGGTTTGTCACGCAAATTTGAAAAATTTTTTTACATTATCTTTCTTATGCTTTAAATACATTGAAATGAAATTTGATATTCTATTTAAGTTCAGCCATAGCTGAATCTTTACTTTTTAAACGGTGATGTGCTATAATAATTTTGAACGCCAGTACTTTTAGCCGTGCTTTTTGTTGTCTGCTCCGATTTTTCACCGCCATGGCGACTGATATTGGCTTAATACAACGTAAAATGAATCATTTTATTCAGGAGAGTATTGCAATGTTGATTTATATAGTTGAAGATGATACCGATATAAGAGAGCTTGAAACCTATGCTCTAAAAAACAGCGGATATGAAGTGCAAAGTTTTGCAGAGGGCAAAAGCTTTTTTGAGGCTTGTCAAGTACAAGTTCCTCAACTTGTAATACTTGATGTTATGCTTCCGGATTTTGACGGATTGTCGGTTCTCGAGCAATTTCGCAAGGAAGCTGCTACAAAGTCTGTACCTGTTATTATGGTTACTGCAAAGGGAAGCGAAATGGATAAGGTCAAAGGACTTGATATGGGTGCTGACGATTACATAACAAAACCGTTTTCCGTGCTTGAGTTAATCTCAAGAGTTCGTGCAATTTTGCGCCGCTGTACATACAGCGAAAAGCAAGAGATAATAACTCTTGGAGGAATTGTGTTTGATGACTCCAAGCACATTGTTACAAGTGACGGTGAAGAGTGTATTCTAACCTACAAAGAGTATGAACTGTTAAAGTTTTTGCTTAAAAACAAGGGAATGGCGCTTACTCGAGATAATATAATCCTAAATGTTTGGGGATATGATTTTGAGGGTGAAAGTCGAACTGTAGATATGCACATAACAACTCTGCGTCAAAAGCTGGGCAACTGTGGAAATCTGATTAAAACTGTACGAAATGTCGGTTATAAGGCAGGTGAATGACAGATTGAAGTTAAGTAAAAAGTTATTAAATTCTTTTTCAATCATCGCAATAGTGTCCATTCTTCTAACCGCGGTTTTGTCAACAGTCGCTTTCTGGTTTGTTTTTACCAATCGCGAGGAAACAGACCTCAAGGAGTATGCAGACACAGTTACTAAGGCGTATGATAGCTTAAACTTTGATGATATCACACGCAGTTATTCAACCAAAAGCATTCGAGTTACGCTGATTGCTCCTGACGGAAGTGTTTTGGCAGACAGTAGTGATAAAAACGTTACTGATGCCGTTAAAAATCAGTCGGATCGTCCCGAAGTACAGGAGGCGCTCAAAAACGGAGTAGGTTCAAGTTATAGAATGTCGGTGACTCATAACAGCTCAACCTATTATTATGCCGTAAGGGCGGGCAACGGCAACATTATCAGATTGTCAAAAACACTTGGAAGCATAGCTGAAATTTTTATCATAATCATTCCTGCGGTAATCGTTATTATGATAGGCGTGTTTATAGTATGTATGATAGTGTCAAAGCGGTCTATGCGCAAGATGATAAAACCGATTGAAAAAATGTCAAAAAATCTTGACGACACTCCTTATGAGGAGCTTGTTCCGCTTGCTGAAACCATCAGCAGTCAACAAAAACAGATAAGAAAGCAGATTCAGCGATTGCAGATTGAAAAAGATAAAATAGCAACTTTAATTGACAATATGTCCGAGGGCTTTATATTAATTGACCTTGACAAAAACATTCTTATGAGCAATCATGCCGCGTCTGATTTGCTTGCTTCGGGTGATGACGCAAGCCTGCAAAAAAACTTGCTTGCTTATTCACGTAACGATGTTGTAAACGATTGTGTTGACAGTGCAATAGGCGGAGAGAGCAAGAGCGGTGACGCAACATTCAAGGGCAGAGCACTGCAAATTATTGCAAATCCTGTGTACTCGGGTGATAAGCAAAACGGAGTAATTTGTCTTATTATTGATATTTCGGCAAAGAAAAAGGCTGAAAAAATGCGCCGTGAATTTACTGCAAATGTTACTCACGAGCTAAAAACACCGCTTACATCAATATCGGGTTACGCCGAAATTATAGCAAGCGGACTTGTAAAATCAGACGATATTCAGGGATTTGCAAACAAGATTCACAAGGAGTCAGGCAGACTTTTGGCACTTATCAGTGATATTATGGAGCTTTCTCAGCTTGATGAGAGCTTGTCTGATGAGAGCTTTGCGCCGGTTGATCTTATGAGTGTAGCAAACGAGGTAGTTGAAGATTTGCGTTCTAATGCAAAAAAGCACAGTGTTACGATTAGTGTTGAGGCTGTAACGGCTGTAATTAACGGTGACAAAAATCAGATTTACGAGCTGATTTATAATCTCTGTGACAACGCTATAAGATACAACAAAGTAAATGGAAAGGTTAGCATTATCGTAACAGATGACAACGACCATCCTTGCGTTAAGGTTGCCGACACAGGAATAGGCATTCCCGAAAAGCATCACAAACGCATTTTTGAACGATTTTATCGTGTTGACAAAAGTCGCTCAAAGGAAACCGGCGGCACAGGACTTGGCCTTGCAATTGTAAAACATATTGCCGAGCGCCACGGTGGCAGGGTAACGCTTGAGAGTGACGAGAGCGGTACGACTTTTATTGTTGAATTTTAATTTTCTATTTAGGATTTTACAATAAGCTACAAAAGTCAAAACAATTTGTGTGTTTATTCTGATTATTGTCAGTTTTTACATTGCTTTACAAAAACAAAACATTTTGAGATGTACTAATCTTGCTGCTATTAATCATATAAATGTATATGGTTGCGCAAGGTTAGTATATTTTTGCCTAAAAATCAGCGCAGTGCATAGAAAATCAACCCAAAATAATAAAAACTATAGTAATTGATAAAATTTATGACATTACATACTTTTTACAATTAATTGACGTTGTTATGATTTTGTTCCCTTATTATTAAGGCAATAAAGGAGTATGTGATTATGGATATATTTTCAGTATTAAGTTTGTTTTGCGGTCTTGCGCTTTTCCTCTATGGAATGAATACAATGGGCAACGGACTCGAAAAATTCTCAGGCGGCAGGCTTGAAAAAGTTCTTGAAAAAATGACTAGCAACACATTTAAGGGATTTTTGTTAGGCGCTGCAGTTACGGCGATAATTCAATCGTCGTCGGCAACGACAGTGATGGTTGTAGGTTTTGTAAACTCAGGCATTATGAAACTCAAGCAGGCGATTGGCATTATTATGGGCGCAAATGTCGGCACTACAATCACTTCGTGGATTTTAAGCCTGTCCGGGATAGAGGGTGACAGCGTGGTTATACAGTTTCTGAAACCTTCTTCATTTTCTGCTGTTTTTGCACTTGTGGGAATTGTGCTCTTGATGTTCTGTAAAGCTGACAGCAAAAAGAACATAGGTTCAATATTTATAGGATTTGCAGTTTTAATGGTTGGTATGAATACAATGAGCGACGCGGTTAAACCACTTGCAAACAATCCAACCTTTGCAAGTATTCTTACAATGTTTAACAACCCAATCTTTGGAATTTTTGCAGGCGCTGTTTTAACGGCAATTATACAAAGCTCCAGTGCGTCCGTCGGTATTTTGCAGGCTTTGTCAGCAACCGGAAGTATAACTTACTCTATGGCAATACCTATTGTTATGGGGCAGAATATAGGTACTTGTGTAACGTCGCTTATATCCTGCATAGGCGCCAAGAAAAACGCAAAGCGTGCTGCTTTTGTTCATTTGTATTTTAATATAATAGGAACACTGGTTATAAGTTTGTTTTTCTATGGATCACACCTGTTTTTGGACTATTCTTTCCTCAAAGATGTGGTAAATCCCGTAAACATAGCCACAATCCATACCGCGTTTAATTTTATTACAACAGCATTGTTGCTCCCATTCAGCAAGCAGCTTGAAAAGCTCGCTTGCGCTACTGTCAGGGACAAGCTGCCGGCAAAAACGAGTCTGACAATTCAGACATAAATCGCATTACGGGCAGTAAAGAACCTTTTGTTTTTTATTTACTTGCAGGTTTTTTTGTGATATATTGGGCAGTTGTCTTTTGTTTGACGTTTGGAATATGCGTATAGCATAGAAAAGTATAATTCTTCTCGGGCTACAAAACTTTACATACATTTTACAATTCATTTACATAGCTATTACTTGACTTCTATATTATAAACGAGTATAAAGGAGAGTTTGTGGTTATGGATATATTCTCGATTTTAGGTCTGCTATGCGGACTGGCGTTGTTTTTGTATGGTATGAATACAATGGGCGACGGACTTGAAAAATTGTCAGGCGGTAAGCTTGAAAAGATTCTTGAAAAGCTTACAAACAGCACATGGAAGGGATTTTTACTCGGCACAGCAGTAACGGCTGTTATCCAGTCGTCATCGGCAACAACTGTTATGGTTGTCGGATTTATTAACTCCGGTATTATGAAACTCAGACAGGGTGTAGGCGTTATTATCGGTGCTAATCTCGGTACTATCGTTACATCTTGGATTTTGAGCTTGACCGGTATTCAGGGTGACAGCCTTTGGTTGAAGTTACTCAAGCCAGAATCATTTGCTCCTATTTTTGCGTTTGTCGGCATAATTTTAATGATGTTTTTCAAGACCGACAAAAAGCGCAACGTTGCTTCAATTTGTCTTGGCTTTGCAATTTTGATGATTGGTATGCAGCAGATGAGCGCTGCTGTTGAGCCACTTAGTGACAATCCGACTTTTGCAAGCTTTCTTACTATTTTTAACAATCCTGTTTTCGGCATTTTTGCCGGTATGGTGCTCACCGCTATTATTCAGAGCTCAAGCGCCTCTATCGGTATTTTGCAGGCGCTTTCCGCAACAGGAACGATTACTTATTCAATGGCAATTCCGATTATTCTCGGTCAGAACATAGGTACATGTATCACGGCTTTGATTTCTTGCCTTGGCGCAAAGAAGAACGCAAAGCGCGCTGCATTTGTACATTTGTATTATAATTTGATTGGCGTATCGCTTTTCTGTCTTGTATTTTACGGTTCAATGTTATTCATAAACTATAGCTTTATGAATGATTTTGTAAATCAGGCTGATATTGCTATTATCCATACAATATTCAATTTGTTTGAAATTGTAATTTTGTTGCCGATGAACAGAGTCCTCGAAAAACTGGCTTGTCTTACTATCCGAGATAAGGAAGAGGACAGCGAGATTCCGTTCCTCGACGAGCGTTTTCTCAACACACCTTCGCTTGCTACTGAGCGTGCAAGTGCAATGGGCATAAAAATGGCAAGGCTTTCTGAGGGCACACTGCTCGGCTCACTTGAACTTGTGGACAACTATGATACAAAAACTGCTGAAACTATCACCGAAAATGAAGATATGGTTGATTCGTATGAGGATGTTATATCAAGTTATCTTGTTAAACTCAGTACGCGTGAGCTGAACACAAATGATAGCAGAGCAATTCACCTTGTGCTTCACGCAATAGGTGATTTTGAACGCATAAGTGACCACGCAGTCAGCATTGTAAAGGTTGCAAAAGAAATTGAGGAAAAGAAGCTCAGATTCTCCGACGAGGCGGTAGCAGGTCTTAAGATAATGATTGAGGCGGTTCGTGAGATTGTTAACAATGCAACAATGGCATTCATCAATAATGACCTTAAGCTTGCCGCAAAGGTTGAGCCGCTTGAGCAGGTTATAAACAGACTCAGGGACAAACTCAAAGAAGCCCATATTGAGCGACTCACAAGGGGTGAATGTACCATTGAGCTTGGATTTGTGTTCTCTGACCTTTTAACAAATCTTGAGCGCGTGGCTGACCATTGCTCAAATATTGCAATAGGTGTTATTGAAACCACCCGCAACGGCTATGAGGCACATGAGTATTTACACGAGCTGAAGAATTCTGATGACAGGCAGTACAATGACGATTACTTGTCATACAAACAAAAGTATAAACTTCCGCCGCTTGCTATGTCGGTGAAAAAGTCAAAGTAAAATTAAATTCAGACTAATAATGCAATACTCCATCTGAGGCAAAACTCAGATGGAGTATTTTTAAGTATTGACTTTAATTACGGTTGCTGTTCATAAAATGCACTTTCACACTCATTCGTTGTTCTTCCACCGTTGATATACGTTCGCAAGTATTGCACCTGAAATGTTGTGCCACACAGAGAATATTGCACCCGGTACCGTTGCCATTGCAAGGTTAGGAAAAGCTGTTCCTGCAAGCGATGTCGCCAGTCCTGAATTTTGCATTCCAATTTCTATTGATAAGGCTTTTGTCTTTTTTGTACCCATTCTAAACAGTTTTCCCAATCCAAAACCGCATAGATATCCCAACAAATTATGAAGGATTACAGCGGCAAACATCGCAACTCCTATACTTAATATTTTCTCGGAATTATGCGAAACCACAGCGCCTACTATAAGGCAGATAGCAATTACCGAAATCATCGGAAGCACAGAAGTTAATTTTTGAGTGTATTTTCCAAAAAGCTTATTTATAATAAATCCAAGTGTTATAGGAATTATCACAACCTGTATGATTGAAAAGAACATACTGAATACATCAATCGAAACGCTTGTCCTCAAAAAGAGATATGTTATGGCAGGCGTTAAAAACGGCGCAAGAATCGTATTGACACTTGTCATACCGACTGATAAAGCAACATCACCTTTTGACAGATATGTTATTACATTGCTTGATGTTCCGCCAGGGCAAGTTCCCACAAGAACCATTCCCGCCGTAAGAGCCGCATCAAAACCAAATATTTTTGATAATCCAAATGCAAGCAACGGCATAACTATAAACTGCGACGCACAGCCGATAATCATATCTTTCGGCCTTGTAAACACAAGCTTAAAATCATTAAGTTTTAATGTAAGTCCCATTCCGAACATAACTACCATTAAAAGATAATTTACCCAGCCGGTTTGAATCCATATTGTAGATTGCGGCACAAATAAAGATAACGCCGCAATCGCCAATACTATAACAGCCATATACTTTCCGAAAAATGCGCTTACTTTTTCTAAAATATTCAAGCAAATCTCTCCTTATAGAATTCATTTAAAAATGTGAAGTTTTGTTTTATTAGGGATTATTTGCATTGTAGTTATCAAGTCTTGTTTTTACATTTTTCTGCAAATTCCGATAGAAGAACTGATAGTCATACAAATGGTAAATTCCTTCTTCAAACAAGTCAAGTCCCGAAACCGGAAGTTGTTTATTAAGTGGAATGTTGTTTTTAAAATTGCCGTCCGGTAGAAAATTATCCTATGTCAAACCTCGTATTGGGGAAAACAAATTTGGTGGAGAATCAGTTACTTATGAAGGCATTGGTTCAACAAAGAAATGGGAACGAATTGAAAGTTACGGTCCTAAGTTTGTAGAGAACATAGTTCAAGCCATAAGCCGTGATATCCTTATGTATGCTATGCAAACCCTAAGCCGTTTCTTTATCTGCGGACATATTCACGATGAAGTTATTATAGAGTGCAGTAAGAGTGTTTCGGTCACTGAAATATGTGAACTGATGAGCAGAACCCCGCCCTGGATTGATGGTCTGTTGCTCCGTGCAGACGGATATGAAACAGAATTTTATAAAAAAGATTAAATACCTGTCCAATATTATCTCCTGCCAAGGCTACCAGGCAGGCAGGTATCGATTGTTACCACGGCTCGGTATCAAGAATGCTGCTAAACAAAAAATATCTAGGTGATGGTTATTATCCACTTCTGATTGATAAAGAAACCTATGACAGGGTTGTTGAAGAAAAAGAAAAGAGAGCGGTAGCATTAGGACGAGTTAACCGCATTAAACCAAAGGAAGATGTTGTTATTCCTAATAGGTTTAAAATGCGAAAACCGACTCAAAATCTACGTGATCCTTTTGCTGATGCCGCTTATTTATACAGTTTAATAGAAAGTGAGATTTGATGCAATGGCACAAGGAAAGAGCATAACCATTAGGCAGATTTTCTGCAATTCCTGTGACAAGTGCCTGAATAATTGACGGTGCTACTCCTGCTATTGCAGTAACAAGTGTGAGGAGAATTTCAGTCAGCTGTGGGAATATTCCCGATATTGATGTTACAATCTCCTGTGTGCCAAGCTGGAGCTGTTCCTTTGCTCCGTCAGCACCTGTCATAAGTCCGGTAAGGCCTAAGAGAATGTCATTAAAGCCGGGCAGAATATCTCCCATAATCGAATTTTTTAAACCGGTGAATGTTCTCTGCAAAGTGTCCATATTGTCGGTGTAATCAACAGCCGCCTGCACCGCCTCATCTGACATAACCATACCAAGCTCGTGAGCCTTGTCCTTGAAGTTTTGTGTACTGTCGGCAGTAGCGTTCAAAAGGGGCATAATGTTCTGACCGCTTTTTCCAAAGAGGTCATTTGCAAGTGCCGCCTTTGTTGTATCGTCAGTGATATTCTGCAGTCCCTCAACCGCTTTGCTGAATATATCCTCACGGCTCATTGCCTTTAAATCGGACATTGAAATTCCCAAAGCAGTAAACTTTTTAGTTGCTGTTTCAGAACCGTTTTTCGCATCGTCAATAGAGTTTGTCATTGACTTAAAGCCTGTCTGAACGCTGTTTATGTCAACACCCGACTGCGAAAGAACATAGTCCCATTCCTGATATGCCTTTTTAGAAAGTCCGAGCCTTTGGGAGTTCTTGTCGATTTCATCTCCTGCGGCGGCAGTATCGTCAGCCATATCCTTCAGCTTTTTGCCCGTAGCCACTGTGGCGGCACCTATTGCAGCTGTCGCACCGGCAAGTGCTTTTCCAAAGCCGGCGACAATTCCTTTTACCTTGCTGAACTTGCCGCCTGCGCTTTCACTCTGCTTGCCGGCATCATCAATTTCATCACCAAAATCGTCAGCCTCTTTTTCAGCATCGTTAAGCTCGTCAGCCGTTTTATCAAGAATATCGTTGTTATCCTTTAATTCCTTTTCAAGGTCATTCAGTGTTGTCAGATTTAACTTTTGTACCGTTAATCTCGGCATAGATTCTGAAAACATCTCTCCAAAAATCAAGTTCTTCATCTGTGGGGGTTTCCGTTTCCAGGTTACTGCACCACCAGTCAGGAAAGCAGGACTACACCTTGCAAGTGACAAGTATGGATAAAACAAATGAAACCACGCTTGACTGTTTTGCATATGTGATGAGGTCGGACAGACCAATAGGCATACCGTCAGACTATTATGTTTACACCTGTCTTGAAGGGTATGAATATTTTGGCTTTGATAAAAGAATTTTAATTAATACAGTGAACAGAATGAGGAGGATACTATGCAGACGAATGAAATAAGGGTTCGGGTATGCCCGAAATGCGGAAAGATTTTCAGTGAACGAGGTGCTGTTTCAAGGGTGGATAATGTAACAATTATCTGCCCCGACTGCGGAACACGAGAGGCTTTGGAAAGCATATGCGTTGATGAAACGGAGCAGGAGAAAATTCTTGATACTATACATAGTTCAATTCGTACTTATTGATTTTTTAGATAAATTTGATATAATAAGTTTGTCAAAAAAATTTCTTGGAGGGAATATTTTATGAATTCAACATATTGTGTAATTTGCAGAAGCGGTTCTTGGAAAATTGAAACTGTGGATCCATATTTGGAGTTATTACATAATGTATTTGGATCCTATATAATAGATACTACATCGTGCTATTTTGACGAAAAAGAGGCAGTAACAAAAAAGGTCTTGAAAACCCTCGCAAAATGTGAAGAGGAAGTTATTATAAGTCTTTTTGGTCTATTCGGTAATGAGAAAAATACCCCTGAACAAATTAAAGTAAAAAATGGGATGGCTGACGATGAATGGCAAGAATTCATAGCAAGAACATTTAGAAAATTGCGTCATCCTTCTAGAAGTAAATTACTTAGAGGAATAGGCTGTGAACCGAACAATTATTGTTCGTATGTGTTAGGTAGTGAATATCAAAACGATATTCACTCAAAGTTAATAAAAGAAATTAAAGAAGTAATTAATGATAATAAAAAAGATACAGTGTTTCTAAATAGAGTTTTACAAAAAAATGAGATTGAGTTAGAGGCAATTCATCTTAAATACTTAAATCCAGATATAAATATTAATGATATTGATCTAACTGTTCGAACATATACTTGTTTGGTCAGAGCAGATATTCATACTGTAAATGAAATAATTGATATGTCTGATGATGACCTTATGAAATTAAGAAATTTTGGACGGAAAAGTCTTGATGAAATTTCATATAAATTGCATGAAATAAAAAAATCAATAGGTCAATATAATTCAGTCTGTGTTGTTAAAAACGGTGAAAAGACTGTATATAAATTTTTTGATGATGATTTAGAGAAAATATCCAATGAAATTTATCTAGAGATAGTTGGTGATAGAGCAACTATTATCCCTGCAACGAACCTCACCACTAAGGGTGAGAGCATTGAATTTTCCACACCGTCAATCGAGGGTACGGTGACAAGGAGAAACAAGCCTGACTCGCAGGGCAAGCACCCGTGGAAAGCAGAGGTAAACGAGGACGATACCGCAGTTAATTCAACCACAATTTCAAACTGGTATAAGCAGGTTTATGAGCCTGTTTACTCAGCAGGTTAATAACGGAGGATAGTTATGGACAGCGAAAGAAGTACAAAAATTAAAATCGGTGAAAATGAATACAGCCTTGTTTTAACCACAAAGGCTACAAAGGAGATTGCCGCAAGATACGGCGGCCTTGAGAATCTCGGTGACAAGCTGATGAAAAGTGAAAACTTTGAGATGGCTCTCGATGAGGTTATCTGGCTTATTACCTTGCTTGCAAATCAGAGCGTTCTCATTCACAACCTTAAAAATCCCGATGATAAAAAACCGTTACTTTCAGAAGATGAGGTTGAACTATTAACCTCACCCTTTGATTTGGCAGAGTACAAGTCGGCAATTATGGAGTCAATGTACAAGGGTACAAAGCGAAACATCAAAAGTGAGGAAAGCTCAAAAAACACATCAGTCGGGTAAGTGACGAGGAGTTCTTTACCCGACTGCTTTATTACGGTGTTGTTCAGCTGAACTTATCACTTGACGAAACAATGCTCATGCCGCTTGGACTGCTCCTTGATTTGCTTGAATGTCATAAGCAGTACAACGACCTTGCAAAGCCGAAAAGGGATTTGACGATTGACGATATTATTCCGTATGGAGTATAAGTATTCTGAAAAGAATTGAGATTACTAAATGAGTATGATATAATTAACTTGTTAATAAATCGAAATTTGTAGGAGTCTTAATTATGGCAAAGAGAATAAGAATGAATGAAGTTCCTTGTTGGCAGGAGGAGAGAAATTTTACAAAATGGCTTGCTGATAATATAGATTGCGTAGGAAATACTATTGTAAGAAACATTGTAAGTGCGTGTACTGAAGTGAAAGAATCGAGTGAATATGGCAAAGGGAAATACCCAGTTGATATTCTTGCGATTGACGAAAATGATGAAAAAATTGTTGTTGAGAATCAATATTTTTTAAGTAATCATATTCATTTAGGCGAAATTCTTACCTATTCAGCTTGGAATTCAGTTTCAACAATTGTATGGATTACAGAAGATATAGACGAGGAACACTTTCGTGCGGTAGAATACATAAAAGAATTAGCTCAATCTTCAGATAGAAAGTTTGAATTTTGGATACTGTTAATGTCTCCAGATGAAAATTCAGATTTACTTAATGACCCAAATGTGATTTTAAAAGTGGCGACAAAGGATGATTGTATAAAAAGAGATTCAAATGTTAAGCCACCAATAAATGCAGAATTAAATATTGAATTTTGGAACAGGTTTGAAAGTGTAGTTTCGAAATATGGATTTTCCCTTTCACGACAAGGGCGTACAGATTGTATTAATTTAGGATGGGGAAAATCCTATAAAATGAATGTTCCATTTAGAAAAAATAACATAAATATTGAAGTGAATTTTAATAAGTATGGAAATATTTTCTATGATGCAATTGATGCAGATTTTGATTCTATTGTTGAGGAACTTTGTTTAGGAAAATATGATGAGATTAGTTTGAATCAATATAGTAAATATTCCCAGATTAGAGTTAAAATACCAGCACAGGTTGAAAATATAGATAAATGGGATGAATATATCGAAAGAATGATAGGCATTATTCTAAAATTAAGAGAAATCGCAGATAGGTATGAGTTTTGCTACTGATAGTAAACTAAAAACTTTTCAGAACGAGTAATATACATATATATGATATGGCAAGTTTTAATATATCTATAAAATAATTTCAAAGGAGTAGCCTTTACCGGTTTACTCCTTTTTTATTTAGAGCCTTATGGCTCTTTTTTTATGCCCAAAACAAGGAGGTGAACTTAAATGGCAGACAGCTTTGGTCTTAAAATTGGTGTTGAGGGTGAAAAAGAATTTAAGAAAGCACTTTCTGAAATAAATCAGAATTTCAAGGTGCTGGGTTCCGAAATGAAGCTTGTTTCCTCGCAGTTTGATAAAAACGATAAATCTGTTGATGCACTCACTGCCCGGAATCAAGTCCTTAACAAGGAAATCAACGAACAGAAAAGCAAAATCGAACTGCTGAAACAGGCTCTCGACAACGCATCATCTTCCTTCGGTGAGAATGACCGCAGAACACAGCAGTGGCAGATAAAGCTGAATAACGCACAAGCAACTTTGAAATGGCTCTTGATGAGGTTATCTGGCTTATTACTCTCCTTGCAAATCAGAGCGTACTCATTCACAACCTTAAAAATCCCGATGATAAAAAACCGTTGCTTTCAGAAGATGAGGTTGAGCTTTTAACCTCTCCTTTTGATTTGGCTGAGTACAAGTCGGCAA
This sequence comes from Ruminococcaceae bacterium UBA7127, assembly GCA_002493005.1. Taxonomy (GTDB): domain Bacteria; phylum Bacillota; class Clostridia; order Oscillospirales; family Acutalibacteraceae; genus Ruminococcoides. The sequence goes on along the minus strand of DKXL01000051.1, from coordinate 432 downwards.
TTATGGAGTCTATGCACAAGGGTACAAAGCGAAATATCAAAAGTGAGGAAAGCTCAAAAAACACATCGGTCGGGTAAGTGACGAGGAGTTCTTTACCCGACTGCTTTATTACGGAGTGGTTCAGCTGAATTTGTCCATTGATGAAGCAATGCTTATGCCCCTTGGACTGCTCCTTGATTTACTTGAATGTCATAAGCAGTACAATGGACTTGCAAAACCGAAAAGGGATTTGACGATTGACGATATTATTCCGTATGAAATTTAATAATTCTTGACTATTTTCATATTATTAAGTAAAATATACTTATGAACGGAGGTTTTGTCTATGGCTGAAATGGATAAAAACAAGCGTAACAGAGCTGTTAAAATTGCATCGGCTATCAATAGCATTGAGGGTGTTGAAATACCCGAAGAGGCAGAAAACCTCTTCAA
>DKXL01000058.1 GCA_002493005.1 Ruminococcaceae bacterium UBA7127 | reverse complement strand
TATACAAATATTGACAAGTCCATTTTGATTGTGTTTATGGCTTTTAATGCTTTTATGTCAATTAGTGCAACCTACAGATGGACGGAGCGTTTAGACGGCGTTTCCGCGTCAAACAGCTTTGAAGTGTATCTTGATAAGCATTTTGATAACGAAAAAATGGATTTTCTGTTTCCGCATATGACTGACGTTGAAGATACAGGCGTTACAACGGATGGTACAATTTCAAAAAATCCAACCGACCAAAATGAAAAAATTGTTTCTCCGTCAGAAAATACGAATACCGAAAAATAGATTTTACAATAATATGACCGAAGTAATTTACTGTGCTCGGTCATATTTTGTTTAATTTCAAAATAATTGGCGCTTTCTATTGAAATTTTGACAGATTTTTACTATAATATTATCGTTAGAAAGTATAACTTAATAAAGGAGTACGTTATGAAGAAAGTTGCAATCATAATGGGTTCAGACAGCGATTTCCCTGTAGTATCAAAAGCTGTTAAAAAATTGAAGGAATTTGGTGTTGAATACGAAGTACACGTTATGAGTGCTCATCGCACTCCCGATGCTGCAATTAACTTTTCTGCCAATGCCAAGAAAAACGGTTTTGGTGTTATTATTGCAGCAGCAGGTATGGCTGCTCATCTTGCAGGTGTGCTTGCGGCAAAGACTACACTTCCTGTAATCGGAATTCCCTGCAAATCGGCACAACTTGACGGTATGGACGCACTCCTTGCTACGGTTATGATGCCGACCGGTATCCCTGTTGCAACAGTTGCGGTTGACGGAGCAGCCAACGCAGCAATTTTAGCAGTTCAGATGCTTGCTCTTTCTGACGATGCTCTTGCTCAGAAGCTTGAAGATATGAAAAATGATATGGAAAAAGGCGTTGCCGAAAAGGACAAGGCAATGCAGCTTAAGGTGGCAGAGCTTTGATTAATAATTACATTGATATTTATCCGCATATTGACAAGTTCAACGATGAATGCGGCGTATTCGGATTCTATAAAAATGATGAAGATATCGATATTGTGTCAATCACGCATGACGCTCTTTTCGGACTTCAGCACAGAGGGCAGGAAAGCGCAGGGATAACAGTTAACGATGACGGCGAATTTTTCACCGTAAAAGAACTGGGAATGGTGTCTGAAGTGTTTAACGCACAGACGCTTGCAAAGCTTCCGAACGGTCAAATTTCAGTCGGCCATGTTCGTTATACGGCAAGTGAAAGTCTTGACCGTGCTTCAAATCAACCGTTAGTATTACGCTACATTCAAGGCTCAATAGCAATTGCTCTCAACGGATTTATAACAAATTTTGCCGAAACCCGTCAGGCTCTTGAGTATGGCGGTGCAATTTTTCAGAGTAACTCACACGCTGAGCTTATGGCTTATATAATTGCAAGCGAAAGATGTCTGACAGACAGCCTAGAGGATGCCGTTTTATCAGCTATGCTAAAGCTTAAGGGAGCTTATTCAACTGTTATTTGCGGACCTTCAAGACTTATAGGTTTTCGTGATATGTACGGTTTTCGCCCACTGTGTATCGGCAAGTTAAAGAACAGTTATATTATTACGTCTGAAAGCTGTGTAATCGACAGTATGGGCGGTGAATTTGTTCGTGATGTTGAACCGGGGGAGATGGTTGTTGTCGATAAAGACGGCTTTCACAGCTACAAGTCAAGAATCACAGCCGACAAGACATCACTCTGTCTTTTTGAGTATGTTTATGTTGCCCGTCCAGATAGTGTGATTGACGGAGTAAGCGTGCACAATGCCCGATTTAAAGCGGGCGAACTGCTCTTTAAGGAATATCCGATTAAAGCTGATATGGTGTGCGGTGTGCCGGATTCGGGACTGATTGCGGCTGAGGGCTATTCAAGTGCATCGGGAATACCTTTCGGAATGGGTTTTGTAAAAAATAAATACCTTGGCAGATCAGTCGGTACAGGCAAAGACAAAAAGCAGCGGCTTTTGCAAACACGTCTGACTGCCCTTAAATCAAATGTTGAGGGTAAGAGGATAGTAATAATTGATGACTCAATTGTCAGAGGTGAAACCTCAAAGCATATTGTGCAGCTTATGCGTGATGCAGGAGCTGCCCAGGTGCATATGCTCATCAGTTCTCCACCGTTTGTCTGCCCCTGCTATTTCGGCATTGATATAAGCGATAAAGAGAACCTTATTGCCAACAAAATGACAACTGAACAGATTTGTGAATACATAGGAGCAGACTCTCTCGGATATTTAAGTCTTGACAGTTTACATAAAATCGCAGATGGTGCAAACATTGGATTCTGTGACGGATGCTTCAGCGGCATTTATAACGCAGAAATTCCACGCACAATCTTTGTAGATAAATACGCTAAAAAAATTAACAAAAAATAACGGAGTGATTACAATGAACAACAGCTTTTCTGAAAGTTACAAGGCAGCAGGTGTTGACGTAACCGCAGGTTACAAATCGGTGGAGCTTATGAAAAAGCATGTAGCTCGCACAAAAATTGACGGTGTAGTGTCGGGTATCGGTGGATTTGGCGGACTTTTTGCCCCAAATTTCAGCGGTATGCAGGATCCTATTCTCGTCAGTGGAACGGACGGTGTAGGCACAAAGCTCAAACTTGCTATGTTGCTTGATAAGCACGATACAATAGGCATTGATGCGGTTGCAATGTGCGTTAACGATATTATTTGCTGCGGAGCAAAGCCTTTATTTTTCCTCGATTATATTGCAATCGGTAAAAATTATCCTGAAAAGGTTGCAGAAATCGTTTCAGGCATTGCTGAGGGCTGCGTTCAGTCTGAATGTGCTCTTGTAGGTGGTGAAACTGCCGAGCATCCCGGTCTTATGCCTGTTGACGACTATGATGTTGCAGGCTTTAGCGTAGGTATTGTGGACAAACCTAAGATGATTGACGGTTCAAAACTCAAGGTTGGCGACGTACTTATCGGATTACGCTCATCAGGTGTTCATTCAAACGGTTTTTCACTTGTAAGAAAAATCTTTGATATTAACGAAGAAACAATCAACAACACTTATCCCGAGCTTGACAAGCCTCTCGGTGAAACATTGCTTACTCCAACCAAAATATACGTTAAACCGCTTCTCGCTCTTATCAACGAGATTGATGTTAAGGCTGTTTCGCACATCACAGGCGGCGGTTTCTATGAGAATATTCCTCGTATGCTTACTGACGGACTGTCAGCTAAGATTAACAAAGAGGCTATTCCTGTTCTTCCAATCTTTAAACTTATGCAAAGAGTGGGCAATATTCCTGAGCACGATATGTTTAACACATTTAATATGGGTGTAGGTATGATTGTTGCTGTTGCTAAGGAAGATGCTGACAAGGCTTTGGCAGTTCTTAAGGTTAACGGTGAAGACGCTGTTGTTCTCGGCGAAGTAATTGAGGGCAACCAAGGAGTTGTGTTTGAATAATGAAAAATATTGTGGTTCTTGTATCAGGCGGCGGAACAAATTTGCAGGCTTTGATTAATGCTCAGAACAGGGGAGATATAAAAAACGGCAGAATTACCTGTGTTGTATCATCAAACCCTAATGCTTACGCTCTGACTCGAGCGGCAGACAATGGCATTGACAGCGTTGTTATAAAACGTAAGGACTATGATACATTAAGCGATTATGATGATGCCCTTACCAAGCTTTTAAAAAGTCTTAATGCCGATCTTGTGGTTCTTGCAGGATTTATGACAATTCTGGGCTCAAAGGTTATCAAAGCCTTTGAAAACAAAATAATCAATATTCATCCGTCGTTGATTCCGTCGTTTTGCGGCGAAGGCTTTTACGGACTGCGTGTTCACGAAGCCGCACTAAAAAAAGGTGTAAAACTGACAGGAGCTACAGCTCATTTTGTAAATGAGGTTTGTGACGGCGGTCCAATTATTATTCAAAAGGCGGTAGCTGTTGAAAACGGCGATACACCTGAGATTTTGCAGAAAAGAGTAATGGAACAGGCTGAGTGGAAAATTCTTCCGCAGGCAGTAGCATTGTTCTGTGACGATAAAATTACAGTAAAAGACAACAAAACTGAAATTCTTGATTAATGGAGGCAAATTATGAAACCGATTTCTCTTTTTAACGACATTGCATCAACAACATATCCCGGCAGAGGAATTATAATCGGAAAAAGCGCAGACGGCAAAAAAGCTGTTATAGCTTACTTTATTATGGGCAGAAGTGAAAACAGCAGAAACAGAGTTTTTGTTGAAACTGAGGACGGCATCAGAACTCAGGCATTTGATCCTTCAAAGCTTGTTGACCCGTCACTTATCATTTATGCGCCTGTTCGTACTCTCGGTAACAAGACTATTGTTACCAACGGCGACCAGACAGATACAATCTATGATTTAATGAATCAACAGCTCACTTTTGAGCAGGCATTGCGCACTCGTGAGTTTGAGCCGGACGGTCCAAATTACACTCCTAGAATTTCAGGCATTGTTAAGTGCAGTGACGGCGGTATGAACTATGCTATGTCAATTCTCAAAAGCACAGACGGTAACCCTGATTGCTGTGAAAGATATACTTTCACATACGAAAAACCGATTGCAGGGCTTGGCAGATTTATTCATACCTATATGAGTGACGGCAATCCGCTTCCGAGCTTTGAGGGTGAGCCTACACTTGTTGAAATCGGCAATGATGATATTGATACATTTGCAGAAAAAATCTGGAATGCGCTTGATGACGAAAACAAAGTTTCACTTTTTGTGCGTTATATTGATATTGATACAAATAAAGCTGACTCAAGAATTATCAATAAGAATAAATAATTTAAGAAAGGAAATAATCCAATGAATGAACTTGCTTTAAAATACGGATGTAATCCTAACCAAAAGCCTTCAAAAATCTTTATGCAAGACGGTTCAGAGCTGCCTGTTGAGGTACTCAACGGCAAGCCGGGCTACATTAACTTCCTTGATGCATTTAACTCATGGCAGCTCGTAAAAGAGCTTAAGGCAGCCACAGGACTTCCTGCTGCTGCTTCATTTAAGCATGTCAGCCCAGCCGGTGCTGCTGTTGCAACAGAGCTTTCCGATACGCTCAAAAAGATTTACTTTGTAGATGATTTGGAGCTTTCTCCGATTGCAAGTGCTTATGCGATGGCAAGAGGTGCCGACAGAATGTCATCTTACGGTGACTGGGTTGCTCTTTCCGATACTTGTGATGTTCAGACAGCAAAGCTTCTTCAAAGAGAAGTTTCTGACGGCATCATTGCTCCAGATTATACTCCCGAGGCACTTGAGGTCTTAAAGACAAAGAGAAAAGGCACATATAACGTTGTCAAGATAGATCCGAATTATGTTCCCGCTCCGATTGAGCACAAGGCTGTTTTCGGTATTACATTTGAGCAGGGAAGAAATGAGCTTAAAATTGACGAAGCAATGCTTATGCAGAACATTGTCACAGAAAATAAAGAGCTTACCGAAGAAGCGAAGCGCGACCTGCTTATCGCTCTTATTACATTAAAATACACTCAGTCAAACTCTGTATGCTACGCAAAGGGCGGTCAGGCTATTGGTGTTGGTGCAGGTCAGCAGTCAAGAATTCACTGCACTCGTCTTGCAGGTAACAAGGCTGATATTTGGTATCTCAGACAACATCCAAAGGTAATGAATCTTCCTTTTGTTGATAATATCCGCCGTCCTGACAGAGATAATACAATAGATGTATACATTTCCGATGATTACGAGGATGTTCTCGCAGAGGGCACTTGGCAGCAGTTCTTTAAAACAAAGCCCGAGCCTTTAACAAAAGAAGAAAAGAAACAGTGGCTTGCTACTTTCAGCGGTGTTTCGCTTGGTTCCGATGCATTCTTCCCGTTTGGCGATAATATTGAAAGAGCAAAGCGTTCAGGCGTTCAGTATGTTGCACAGCCCGGCGGCTCTATTCGTGACGATAATGTAATTGATACCTGCAACAAATACAATATGACAATGTCATTTACCGGTATCAGATTGTTCCATCACTAATTCGAGGTGCAGTATGAAGATTTTAATGATTGGCTCAGGCGGCAGAGAACACGCTCTTATCAAAAAATTGCTTGAAAGCCCGAAATGTACAAAGCTCTATTGCGCACCCGGTAACGGCGGTATTTCAAGAGATGCCGAAACCGTAAATATCGGAGTTATGGACAAGGAAAGTATGGTTAAATTTGCAAAAGACAACTCTATTGACCTTGTTTTTGTTGCACCCGATGATCCGCTTGCCGACGGAATGGTTGACGCAATGCAGGCTGAGGGAATCAGAGCCTTTGGACCTAATGCAAAGGCGGCTGTAATTGAAGCATCAAAGGTTTTTTCAAAAAATCTTATGAAAAAATACGGTATTCCCACTGCTAAGTATGAAGTATTTGATGATGCAAATAAAGCTATAGAATATATCAAGTCTGAAAATACAACTCCTGTCGTTGTAAAGGCAGACGGTCTTGCGCTTGGTAAGGGTGTAATCATTGCTCAGACAATTGACGAGGCTGTAAACGCTGTCAAGTCTATTATGGAGGATAAGCAGTTTGGCGATTCAGGCAACAACATTGTCGTTGAGGAATTTTTAACAGGTCCTGAAGTTTCTGTTCTTGCGTTTACAGACGGCAAGTGTGTTAAGCCTATGGTAAGCTCTAAAGATCATAAGAGAGCCTATGATAATGATGAGGGCTTAAACACAGGCGGTATGGGTACAATCAGCCCGAATCCATATTATACTGATGAAATTGCAACTGAATGTATGGAAACGATTTTTAAGCCGACTATTGCGGCTATGAATGCAGAGGGCAGACCCTTTAAGGGTTGTCTGTACTTTGGTTTGATGATTACTCCTAACGGACCTAAGGTTATCGAATACAATGCTCGTTTTGGCGATCCCGAGGCTCAAGTTGTACTTCCAAGATTAAAAACCGACCTCGTTGATATTTGTGAAGCTGTTATCGACGAAAAATTATCCGATCTTAATATCGAGTGGTATGACGGTGCGGCTGCATGTGTTGTAATGGCAAGCGGCGGTTATCCGGTAACCTATAAAAAGGGTATTGAAATGTTTGGTATGGACGGTAACGGTCAGGTTGACGGTGCTGTAGTATATCATGCCGGCACGAAGTATGAAAACGGCAAGTTCTATACAAACGGCGGTCGTGTGCTCGGAGTTACTTCAACCGCACCTACTCTTGACGAGGCACTTTCAAAGGCATATGCCGCAGTTGACAAAATCAAATTTGATGGTGCTCATTTCAGAACTGATATAGGCAGAACAAAATAACTTTATTATGAGGAGGTACATTTATGATAAAAAGGTTCAAAGTTTCAAAAATATTTAAATCTTTATTAGTAGCGGTTTTACTCGTTTGCCTTGTTACAATGAGTATCCCTGTATCATTTGCGAATACTACTCTTTCCGTTGATAGTATTTATATAAAAGATGTTGCTATAATTCAGAACACCAATGGATACAATAGTGGCTACTATGACGATAATAATATATATAATGAGTTTTATTATTATTACTATTCTCCCGAATCTATTATTACTCTTGATGATGGCTCAGAAATTACTTGTCGTGGCAGTATTCTTGATTACAACGGCGAAGACTTTTTTATTGATTTTTATGATGATCAGTCTTATGAGAATCCATGGGAAATCGGCGAACATAATGTCACAGCATCTTTTATGGGAGTAGAGACTTCCTTTACCGTAACAATTGTTGAATCCCCTATACAAAGTATTGCTGTTGATGATTTTGAAATTATTGAAGGTACAGATGTATATTATGAGTCAGATAGTTATGGCAATGTGTATAAAAACTATTACTATAACCCTGACGTAACTGTAACTCTTAAGGATGGTTCTGTAATTACTTGTGAATATGGAGAATTCGTATACAACGGTGAATTTTTCTATGCTGATTTTACAGATGACCAGTCTTATGAGAATCAATGGGGAATTGGAACACATAAAGCCACGGCGTCACTTTTAGGTGCTAAGTGTACATTTAACGTAACAATCACTGAATCGCCTGTACAGAGTATTGCTGTAGATAATATAGAAATTGTAGAGGGAACAAATCTCCAAGATGCTTGTTATGAGGATGACATAGTATATTGGTATAAGTATTATGATTATTCTCCTGACGTTACCGTAACTCTTAAGGATGGTTCTGAAATTCTTTGTGAAAACAGAGCGTTTGAATACAACGGAGAAACATATTATATTTATATTAATGATGATCAGTCCTATGATAATCAATGGGAAGTCGGAGAACATAATGTAACAGCTTCGCTTATGGGCGCAGAGACCTCGTTTACCGTTACAATTACCGAATCACCTATTCAAAGCATTGCCGTAGATAATGTTGAAATTATTGAAGGTACAGATTTCTTTTACGAATTTGATGATTATGACAACGAGTATAAAGAATATTATTATTCTCCCGACTTTACTGTAACTCTTAAGGATGGGTCTGTAATTACCGGTGTAAACGGAGAGTTTGAATACAACGGAGAATATTATTATCCTGAATTTTATGACGATCAGTCTTATGATAATCAATGGGGATTAGGTGATCATACAGGTACAGTATCGCTTATGGGAGTAGAAAGTACATTTACCGTAACAATTACCGAAACGCCTATACAAAGCATTGCTATAAATAATCTGGAAATTATTGAAGGTACAGATTTCTTTTACGAATTTGATGATTATGACAATGAGTATAAAGAATATTATTATTCTCCCGACTTCACTGTAACTCTTAAGGATGGGTCTGTAATTACCGGTGAAAACGGAGATCTTGAATACAACGGAGAATGTTACTCTATGAATTTTACCGATGACCAGTCATATGAGAATCAATGGGGAGTCGGAAAACATAATGTAACAGCGTCACTTATGGGAGTAGAGAGTACATTTACCGTAACAATTACCGAAACTCCTATAAAGAGTATTGATGTTCCGGATGTATACATAATTGAGAACGCTAATTGTTCCGATTATTATGATTATAATGATAACATATATACCCATTATTTTTATGAAGTTCCTGAGTTTACTGTCACCTATACCAACGGAGATGTTGTAACCTACACAGATACTGATGAAATAGAATATGATGGTTCTTATTATAATGTAAATTTCTATGATGAACAAGAAGAAGAGAAATGGGGTCTTGGAAAACACTCTGCAAAAATAAGTTTTCTCGGCTTTGAATCAACCTTCAATGTAAATATCATAGAAACTCCTGTGTCTAAAGTTACTTTTTCTGATGCTAATTTGATTGAGAATGCTAACTGTTATACCGAGATTGATGACGAAGATAGGGAATATAACGAATATTATTATTCTCCCGGTAAATGCACAATTACAATGAAGGATAATACTATTATAACTGACTGTGATGAATTTGAATATATGGGACAAATCTATTATCCTGAAATTGTAGAAGACGATCAAAGTGCTGACAATCAATGGGAATTAGGCGGAACATATAATTCAACTGCAACCATGATGGGCTTAGAGGGTGATTGCAAAGTACATATTGTTGAAAACCCTGTTGTCAGTCTTCATATTGACGATATTATCGTAGATAAAGATATAAATCCCATAAGATTTAACATATTTGAACATATGAATTTTGAACTCACATTAAATGATGGAACTGTACTTACAGAATTGTCAGATACGTACTATGGTTATTTTATTGAATATGACGGTCAAAAATACCGCTTTGATCTTGAAGGCGAAAGCTTTGAAGGCACATCAATGATGCTAATTAATGCGAGTGTAATGGGAGCAGAAACAACATTTAAATTGACCTATGAGGGTGAACAAACCACCGCTTTATATGGAGATGTTGATGGAGACGGTCAAGTTACTATAATGGATACTACAATGATTCAAAAACATTATGTTGGACTTGATACAATTCCAAGTAGCAAAATTTCCATTGCCGATGTTGATTCCAACGGTGAAATTACTGTAGTTGATGCAACAGAAATTCAAAAATATCTTGCAGGAATTAATACCTATGATATAATCGGTCAGCCTTGCATACTTTGAATTTTGTTTCAGATACTATAATTAAAAAAATTATAACTGAATAGAATCGGTATAATATTACAGCCGCCCCACTCGGGACGGCTGTTTTGTTTTTCAATATTAACTTTTCGTAAGAATTCCCCTCAGATAATCGTGAAAAAATAATATAAATAGAAAAATAAACAGCCGCTTGTGTGCGACTGTCTACAAAGTATGTGTTGCAAAATTTAATGCGGAAAAATGTCTTAATAATTTTCAGTTGCAGTTGTGTCAATCACATCAGCGCTTGCTTTTTTTGAATAATGACCTATTGTCAGCATAATACAAAGTCCCGATATGCCCTGATAAGTTAAAATTATGCCAAGCAGAATCAGCAGAGCTTTTGCAAAAAATTGCGGGAAAAATATTGTAATCAATCCTAAAATGATAACTGCAACAGACAAAGCCGAGTAAATCCACCAGTATTTCATACCAAGCTTTTTTAACTGAATTGAATGTTTGATGTCCATAATATTATCAACAACAATCAAAACACCGATAATAATCTCAACGATATTAAGCATCAAGTGTTGTGAGAATAACGCAAACAGTCCAAGTCCTGTTGCGAGCACACCTATGATAAATTCAAGCATCATTGCATTTGAATTTTTATCTCTGACAAATGATATTATATTAAAAATGCCGTAAATTATCAGCGCTGAACCGAGAGCAATGCAAATAAAGTTTTCAACCGCAGTCGGAAATATAATCATAATCAGTCCCATCACAAGATACGCAAGTGAAGAAATTATGATATAATTTGCAGGATTTCTTTTTTTGTTTGTATTTGGCTTGTCTATTTGTTTTTTAAACATTACATACCTCAGTCAATTCTTTTGTCACAGTAGCTGCACATCTTCATACCCAGCTTTTCATATCCCAATCTCGGCAAATATTCCTCGGTTTGAGTTATACATTTAGGATTATTGCATTTATGGTCAAAAACCTGAGATTCTTTGTTATCAATAACAAATTCATCATCTTGCAGTAACAGTAAAATCAATGCCATTCTGCCATACATTCCATATTGAGCCTGCTTAAAATATAGTGCCCTTGGATCATCGTCAATGTCAACGGTAATCTCATTAACCCTTGGCAGAGGATGAAGAATAATCATATCTTCTCTTGCTTTATCAAGCTTCTCTTTGTCAAGCACAAATACATTTTTTTGTGCTTCGTATTCTTCTGTGCTTGCAAAACGTTCACGCTGAATTCGTGTCATATACAGAATATCAAGGTCACCGATAGAATCAGCAAGATTATTAGATAATTCAAATTGGCATCCGTTTTTCTTAAGAATGTCTATAATATAAAGGGGCACGCTTAATTCTTTTGTAGAAATAAGTACAAATCTGTTATTTGGATATTTAGCAAGCGTCTTAATAAGCGAATGTACCGTTCTTCCGTTGAGCAAATCACCGCATACGCCGATTTTCAAATTGTCAAGTCTGCCTTTTTCACAGCTAAGAGTAACAATGTCAGTCAAAGTCTGAGTAGGGTGCAGGTGACCGCCGTCGCCGCAGTTTATAACAGGCACACCGGCATATTGAGCACTTGCCATCGCAGTGCCCTCAATAGGGTGTCTGATAGCAATAATATCGGCATACCCTCCGATAATTGTAATTGTATCTTTAAGATTTTCTCCCTTAGAAACCGAAGAATTCATCGGATTATCAAAGCCTATCGTTCTGCCGCCGAGTTTAAGCATAGCAGTTTGAAACGACATCTGAGTTCTTGTGCTCGGTTCATAAAACAGGGTAGCAAGAATTTTTCCGTCACAAGCGTGTCTGTAGTCAGCCGGGCTTTGCATAATTTTTTTAGCTTTTTTAATAATTTTGTTAATCTGTTCGGTTGACAAAACCTCAAGGTCTATCAAATTTTTGTCACTCATAAAAACACTGCTTTCATCAATTTTTTATATTTTATCAAATTTTGTCTTAATTATAACATATGTAAAAGAAATATAGTACATTTAATCGCTGATAAATCTTATTATATCAACTGACCTAAATTTCAGAAATAAAGCAAAACCGACTTCACTTAAAAAGCGAAGCCGGTTTGTTGATTAATAATTTAGTTTCTCTCTTTGATATGGCACAACTATAGCTGTCATATCATAAACTTTTGATTATAAAATCAATAATTTTCAGCGTGTACTTCAAAGTAGCTTTGCGGATGAGCGCATACCGGGCAAATCTGAGGAGCCTTTGTGCCAACTACAATGTGACCGCAGTTACGGCATTCCCATACCTTAACGTCGCTCTTTTCAAATACAGTAGAAGTTTCAACGTTTTTCAGCAGTGCACGATAACGCTCCTCGTGATGCTTTTCAATCGCACCAACCATACGGAATTTTATAGCCAAATCAGCAAAGCCTTCTTCTTCGGCAGTCTTTGCAAAGCCTTCGTACATATCAGTCCACTCGTAGTTCTCACCATCGGCAGCAGCACTAAGGTTTTGCGCAGTGTCACCGATACCGTTAAGTTCCTTAAACCACATTTTTGCGTGTTCTTTCTCGTTGTCGGCTGTCTTTAAGAAGAGAGCCGCAATCTGCTCAAATCCCTGCTTTTTTGCTATGGAAGCAAAATAAGTGTACTTATTTCGTGCCTGTGATTCGCCGGCAAAAGCTGCTTCCAAATTTTTTTCAGTTTGTGTTCCTTCATATTTGTTGCCCATAATAAAATCCTCCTGCTTTAATGATAAAATTTATATTTTGTATATCACTATACATTATACCTATTTAAAAATACCTTATTCTTGCGAATAAAAGTAAAAATAACCATTAATACGTTTTATGACAAAATTCTTTCAAATTTAACAAAATAATCAAAACTGCGATTAATACTTAATGCAATATTAACAATGTATTTACTTAAATATATACTTTTTTTTCGGTTTTGTCAAGAAGGGAATTATATATATAAGGCGTAAATTTGCAGTTAAAAAATAAAATTACTAAATGTTTCATATGATTTGTGTTATTTAAAAATGAAAAAGAAAAAACTATTTAAAACATAAATATGTTTAAACATAAAAAGAGAGAGTAGGTATTCTACTCTCTCTTTTTGGTGCCGGCGGCGGGACTTGAACCCGCACGCCATCGCTGGCAATGGATTTTGAGTCCACCTCGTCTGCCAATTCCAACACGCCGGCAGGTGCGATAATTATTATACAATAATATTTTTCAAAAATCAAGAGGAAATTACATCATTTTCTTATTTTTATTTCTATTATGACGCTTTAATTCGTTAATTAAACAAAACAATTTGTAAACATTGTTGTTTTCGTATATTTAGCAAAAATTAGTAGTTTTTTCTTTACAAACAACACAATATATAGTATTATATAAATAATTACAATTATCGTGGGGTGTTATGTATGCAACCAAAATATAAGAGAGTATTACTTAAACTTTCGGGCGAATCACTTGCCGGAAGTCAAAAGTATGGAATTGATTTTGATACTGTACTTAAAATCTGTGAACCAATCAAAAAATGCGTCAAAGAAGGCGTTGAGGTTGCCATTGTAGTTGGCGGCGGTAACTTTTGGCGCGGCAGAAGCTCGGGCGAAATGGACAGAACCAGAGCAGACCATATGGGTATGCTTGCAACAACAATTAATGCTTTAGGCGTTTGCGACGCTCTCGAACAGCTTGGAGTTGAAGTAAGAGTTCAGACTGCTATTGCAATGCATCAGGTTGCTGAGCCTTATATCAGAAACAGGGCTGTTCGTCATCTTGAAAAGGGAAGAGTTGTTGTATTTGGCTGTGGTACGGGTAACCCATTTTTCAGTACCGATACTGCCGCATCACTCAGAGCTGTCGAAATTGAAGCGGATATCGTTATGAAGGCAACTATGGTTGACGGTGTATATGACAGTGATCCTAAGAAAAATCCGAATGCTGTTAAATATGATACTGTGTCATTCCATGAGGTGTTAAACAAAGATCTTGCCGTTATGGACAGCACAGCCGCATCTCTTTGCAAAGATAATAATCTTCCAATACTTGTATTCAGCATTGAGGATCCTGAAAATATTTACAGAGCAATTAACGGAGAAAATATCGGAACAGTTGTTAAAGGTGACGACTGATTTTGATTAGAATGTCATAAAATTACAATAATTAATTTAGGAGGCAGAATTATGCAGACACAGTTAAAAAAAGCAGACGAATCTATGGGTAGAAGAGTCGATCATATGTGCAAGGAATTTGCAGAAATCCGTGCAGGCAGAGCTAATCCTGCGGTATTAGATAAAGTTAAGGTTGATTACTACGGTGCGCCGACTCCTGTTAATCAGCTTGCCGCTGTATCGGTTACAGAGGCTCGCACACTTACAGTTCAGCCATGGGACGCTTCTGTATTAAGACAAATTGAAAAAGCTATCCAGGTATCGGATATAGGCATCAATCCTCAAAATGACGGTAAGGTAATTCGTCTTATTTTTCCACCGCTCACAGAGGATAGGCGTAAAGAAATCGTAAAAGATGTTCAAAAAATTGCCGAGGACACTAAGGTTCAGATAAGAAATGTTCGCCGTGACGCCATAGATAAGCTTAAAACTATGAAAAAATCAGGCGAGCTTACTGAGGATGATTTAAAACAAGGTGAGAAGAAAACTCAGGATTTAACTGATAAATATATCAAAGAGGTAGATCGCCTTTCTGCTGCAAAGCAAAAGGAAATTCTGGAGATGTAATATGGCATTATTCGGGAAAAATAAAAAAGAAGGGCTTGACCATTCACAAATTCTGTTACCGTCCCACATAGGAATAATTATGGATGGTAACGGAAGATGGGCAAAAAAACGCGGACTTCCGCGCAAAGCAGGTCACTCGGCAGGGGCAAAAACGTTTCGTAAAATTACACGCTATTGCTCGGATATTGGAATAAAGTATCTTACCGTCTATGCATTTTCAACAGAAAACTGGAAGCGTCCTGATGATGAAGTAAAATCACTTATGAAGCTTTTTAAGTCTTATCTTGAAGAAGCTCTTGAGGATTTTAAGGATGACAGTATTGTTGTAAAGTTTATCGGCGACAAATCAAAGTTTGATGACGATTTAAGAAGCCTTATGATTGAAAACGAGGAAAGCTCTAAGGACAGAAACGGTATGGTGCTTAATATTGCAATGAATTACGGTAGTCGTGATGAAATCATAAGAGCGGTCAAAAATATTTGCACAGATGTAATGGATAGTAAGCTCCTCAAAGACGATATTGACGAAAAGATTTTTTCTGATTATCTTTATACTTCAGGTCAACCCGACCCTGATTTGATTATTCGCCCGAGCGGAGAATACAGAATATCCAATTTTCTGCTTTGGCAGTCCGCATATACCGAATTTGTAATTATGAATAAACTATGGCCTGATTTTGAAAAATCAGACCTTGATGAGGCATTAAAAATATACTCCTCACGTAACAGACGTTACGGTGGCGTATAAATGAGAGATGAATTATGAAATCACTAAAACCAAGGCTTTTGACCGCTGTAATCGGAATACCTTTAATCTTGATATTTCTCTTTTTTGCTGAGATGTGGACTCCGCTTGTCAGTATTGTAATCGGAATAGTATCAGCGATTATGGCTTATGAATATCTCAGCGCTGTAAAACTAATTAATAAAGTCGGAATATCAATCCCGTGCATATTATTTTCGTTTGCATTGTCAATGCTGATTTCAACCGATTATTTATACCTGTTGTTGTTTGTATTTATGCTGACAGTATTTTCAGCAATGATATTTATGCATGAAAAGCTTACCTTTTCAGATATTTCATATGCACTTCTCGGCGCATTGCTCGTGTCATTTGGTATGAGTTCACTATCATACATTTGTGCGTCGGGAATAGCAATAACTTTCTATTTTGTTGTTGCTTTTGCATTACCTTGGATGGCGGATGCAGGAGGATTTTTTATAGGCGCTGCATTTGGCAGTCACAAGCTGTGTCCTAAAATCAGTCCCAAAAAGACAGTTGAAGGCGCTATCGGCGGCATTGTATTTTGTATTGTATCATCTTTTTTAATTGGATTGATATTTCAATATCTTGTTATGCCGACAGTCACAATTAATTTTTGGGCATTGCTGTTGATTGGTGTTATAGACGCACCTCTGTCAATACTTGGTGATCTTAGTTTTTCTCTTATAAAACGAAATCTTAATATTAAAGATTATGGATCAATTTTCCCCGGTCACGGTGGAATGCTCGATCGTTTTGACAGCATAATTTTTACTGTGCCGGTCATTATTGCAGTACATCAATTTATGCCATTTATAACATTGGGGTAAAAAATGATTAAGAATATTTCTATTTTAGGTTCTACCGGTTCCATCGGAACACAAACTTTAGATGTTGTCGATAAGTTGGGGCTCAAAGTTTGTGCTTTAACGGCGTCAACCAACATAAAATTACTTGAAATGCAGGTTCGCAAGTATAAGCCTGAGCTTGCAGTGGTCTTTGACGAAGAAAAAGCAAAAGAATTCAAGGATAATATTAAAGATTTGGATACAACTGTTCTAAGCGGAATGGAAGGTTTGATTGCCGCTGCAACAATCGACAGTGCGGAACTTGTGCTGAACTCTGTTGTCGGTATGGTTGGTTTGCAGCCCACTATAGCCGCTGCAAATGCAAAAAAAGACATTGCTCTTGCCAACAAAGAAACTCTTGTTGCAGGCGGCAAACTTGTAACCGATGCAGTAAAAAATAACAAAGTTAAGCTTTTGCCTGTAGACAGTGAGCACTCGGCAATTTTCCAGTGCTTACAGGGAATGGAGGATAAAAAGGCGCTCAAAAAGTTGATTTTAACTGCTTCCGGCGGACCTTTCTTTGGCAAGAAACTTGATGAGCTTAAGTCTGTAACTATTGAGCAGGCGCTCAACCATCCAAATTGGAGTATGGGTGCAAAAATCACAGTGGACTCAGCGACTATGATGAATAAAGGACTTGAGATAATCGAGGCAAAATGGTTGTTTGATGTGCCTGCAAAAGATATTGATGTAGTTGTTCATAGGGAGAGCATTATTCATTCTCTCATTGAATATGTAGATAATTCTGTTATAGCACAGCTTGGTCTTCCTGATATGCGAATTCCTATTCAGTATGCGATTACTTATCCGCAACGTTTCAAATCTCCGGTCGCTGAGCTTAACCTTGCGCAAATAGCAAAAATGACTTTTTTTGAACCGGATTATGAAACGTTCAAGTGTCTTAGAGCCTGCAAAAAGGCGTTATCTATGGAAGGCGTAGCAACAGCCATTGCTAACGGCGCAAATGAAGAAGCAAATAAATTGTTTCGTGAGGGTACAATTTCATTTCTCAATATCGGCGACTTGGTTATGGGTGCTGTTGATAACATCACAAACTTTGAGCCTCATTGCGTTGATGATGTTTTAAAGGCTGATTATCTTGCCAGACAATATGTAAAAGAGCAGATATTCTGATAAATTGCGGTAATTTATTATGGAGATGATTATTTCTTAATGCAGATTTTAATTATTGCAGCTCTGATTATAATTGGTGTTTTATTTTTTGAGCTTATAATTTTTTCTCACGAATTTGGACATTTTATAACTGCAAAACTTTCGGGTGTAAAGGTAAATGAATTTGCGCTCGGTATGGGACCAAAAATTTTTGGTTTTAAAAAGGGTGAAACGCAGTACACGTTCAGACTTCTTCCTATCGGCGGCTTTTGTGCTATGGAGGGGGAGGACGAGGATAGCAGCGAACCCCGTGCGTTTAATAATGCAAAGATATGGAAGCGTATGATTATCATAATTGCAGGCGCAGTTATGAATATACTGCTTGGATTTGTACTGATGTTTGCTTTTACTGTTCAGCAGGATAGTTTTACATCAACTACTGTTGAAGGCTTTTACAGCCTGACATATTCTGCTGCATCAATAAAATCTAACGATGAAATAGTTGAAATCAACGGGTATTCAATTTGGAATTCAAGAGATTTGCAGTTTGCAATAGCCACTATGCCTTGTGTAAAGGTAGACGGCAAAACACTTGATATTTACAAGCAGGATTGCGAAAAAGCGGTTTTAAATGTCTGCAATACTCTTGTGACTGACAATAATCCAAACGAAGCTCAAAATGAGAAGCTTGGAGAAATATATTATAATGCCCGTTCTGCGATAGGTGATGCTAAATCAAAGGATGAGGCTTATAAGGCACTTGAGAATGCGTGTAATAAAGCATATGCAGTGCTTGACATAAAAGATTATGAAGTCCCCAAAATCACTGAGAAAGATACACGTCAACGCTATGTGTCTGATGTTACGGTTAAGCGTGACGGTGAATTGGTTGAACTTAAGGACGTGCAATTCTACACAGTAGAGCAGGGCAGTGACAAACCGACTATTTCTATTGATTTTGCACTCGAGACTATCGACAAAACTTTTACATCGGTAATTACTCAAACCTTTACAGAAACGTGTTCAATGGCTAAAACCGTGTGGACATCACTCATTTGGCTTGTACAGGGCAAATTTTCATTCAATGATTTGTCAGGCCCTGTAGGAATCGCTACAGTAGTAACAAATGTTGCGTCACAAGGCTTGCAGTCAGGATTCGGCGATGCTGTTAACAATATACTTTTTGTAATGATTCTAATTACTGTTAACCTCGGCATAGTAAATATGCTGCCGTTCCCTGCACTTGACGGCGGACGCTTTGTGTTCCTGCTTATTGAAGGTATCTTTAAAAAGCCAATTCCCCGCAAAGCAGAACAGATTGTAAATACGGCAGGTCTTGTACTGCTGATGTTGTTTATGCTGATAATTTCAATTAAAGATATATGGCAGCTTGTAACGGGAACCTTCCCGACAATGTAGTTAACGGAAGGTAGTGTGAAAAGTCGCACTACAGTAAATCAAGCCTTATTTGCCCGCAATAAGACTTAATGGAATTTTAATTAATACTTTGGGTTGGAAAGGATAGTGCGATTAATATGGGTAGCAAAATTCAGGTGTCAGCCGGAAATTTAAAAATCGGCGGAGGAGCTGAAGTTTCTGTTCAGTCAATGCTCAACGTTCCGTCCACAGATATCGACGGCTCGGTCAATCAGGCTAAAGCGCTTGAAAAAAGCGGTTGTCAAATAATTCGTGCAGCAATTCCAAACAAAGAAGCTGTCAGGCTTATTCCTGCACTAAAAGAAGCCGTAAGCGTTCCAATCGTTGCTGATATTCATTTTGACTACAAACTTGCTCTTGAGGCTTGCGCCGCAGGAGTAGATAAAATCCGTATAAATCCCGGAAATATCGGTTCGAACGATAGGGTAAAGGCTGTGGCTGACGCATGCAAACAGCGTGGTATACCGATAAGAATCGGAGTTAATTCAGGTTCATTGGAAAAAGAAATTCTTGCAAAATACGGTCACCCAACTGCTCAGGCATTGTGTGACAGCGCACTTTATCATGCGTCTTTGCTCGAAAAATTTGACTTCAATGATATAGTTTTATCAATGAAAAGCTCTACCGTGTCTACAATGATTTCTGCATATGAGCTTGCATCTCAGCAATGCGATTATCCGCTTCATCTTGGTGTAACCGAGGCAGGCACCGAGCGTATGGGCATCATAAAGTCAGCGGCAGGACTGGGTTCGTTGCTTTTGCATGAAATCGGTGACACTATTCGAGTGTCGCTTACTGCTGACCCTGTTAGGGAAGTGTATGCGGCATACGATATATTAAAGGCTCTTGATTTAAAGCAGGACGGTGTGCAATTTGTGTCCTGTCCCACTTGCGGCAGAACAAGAATTAATCTTGTAAAAATTGCAAATGAGGTCGAAGAAAGACTCAAAGATTGCAAAAAGAACATAAAAGTTGCTGTTATGGGCTGTGTCGTTAACGGTCCGGGCGAAGCAAAAGAAGCAGATATTGGTATTGCCGGCGGAGTCGGATGCGGACTTGTATTCAAAAAAGGTGAAATTTTATACAAGGTACCCGAAGATAAACTCGTGGATGCACTTTTGGAAGAAATCGAAAAGTTATAATTTAGAAGGGCACATATGAAAACATTAGGAGAAGTTTTCAACTCTCAGTTTGGAACACAGCTGTCGATAGCTGTGTCAAACGGTTTGTTGACAAAACTTAATATACACAAAGAAGCTCGTTGTATTACCATCTGGGTAAAATTCGACGGGCTTGTTGAGCGTAATGAGCTGTTTAGTGCTGAGAAATCTATTGCTCAGGCTATGAATGTTAATACAGTGACGATTAAACCGCTGTTTCCGTCTGAGCTGTTCAGTGCAGACTACTTTTCTCAGCTTTATCTTGCAATCAAGCGCGACATTCCAAGCATAAATGGTACGCTTAATAATGCAGAGGTTACATTTGACGGTAAAGACATTACTATCAACCTGCTTAACGGCGGCAAGTCGCTTCTTGACAGCAAAAATTTTGACAAGGCATTAGCACGCATTATATTTGAAGAGTTTAATCTTAATGTCGGGGTAAAATACACAGGTACTTTTGAGGTTGACGCTGAGAGCACAGAGTATCAGGCTGTAATAAAAAATGCACAGGAGCAGATTACAAGAGAAAAACTTGAAAAAGCAGCGCAGTTTTATCAGGAAGAGAAAGAAACTGCTGACAATATTCAAGAAAAAAAGATTGAATCTGTTGTTACTGAAATTGAGGAGCGTACCGGTAAATTTGCAACACCGCAGATTATTCAGTCGTCAATTCGACCATTATATGGTCGTTCAATCAGGGGCAAGATGATTTCAATTTCTGCAATTTCAGGCGATTCGGGCAGAATTGTTATTTGGGGCGACATTTTTGATATTGAAAAACGCATTACCAAAAGCGGCGATAAAAATATTTTTACAATAGACATAACCGACTACACAGGCTCAACAACCGTTAAGGTGTTTAATACTATCAAGGATTCTGCTGTTATTGACTCACTAAAAAAGGGTGACACAATCGTTGTTGCAGGTGATGTAGAGTATGATAAATATGCAGGCGAACTAGTAGTTAATGCTCGTTCCATAGGTACTGCGGAAAAAGTAAAAGTTACCGATAAGGCAGAAAAGAAGCGCGTTGAACTTCATCTTCATACAAATATGTCGCAGATGGATGCTGTTACATCAGCAGGCGACCTTGTCAACCGTGCTTATAAGTGGGGACACAAAGCTATTGCAATCACTGACCACGGCGTTGCTCAAGCATTCCCTGATGCTATGAAAGCATCAGATAAAATTAATAAAGATGAAGAAAAAATCAAGGTTATTTACGGTGTCGAGGCGTATTTTATGGATGACCTTGTTGAGTCTGTCAACGGAATAGCCGACACACCGTTTACGGGAACATTTATTTGCTTTGATATAGAAACTACGGGACTTTCCGCAAAACGTGATAAAATTACCGAAATCGGTGCCGTAAAGGTTGTTAACGGAGAGATTACCGATACTTTTTCTACTTTTGCTAACCCTGAGATGCCCATTCCGCAAAAGATTACTCAGCTTACGGGAATCACAGATGCAATGGTAAAGAATGCACCGTCACAGAGTGAAGCTGTGTCAGCTTTTCTTGAGTTTGCCGGAGATAATGTCCTTGTAGCGCATAATGCGCCGTTTGACACATCATTCATACGCAAAGCGTGTGAGGATATGGGCAGGGAATACAACTATACATCAATCGATACTGTTGCAATTTCCCGTGCAATACTTTCGGATATTAAAAACTGTAAGCTGGATACAGTAGCCAAATATCTAAGATTAGGTGAATTTAATCATCATCGTGCAACTGACGATGCAGAAATTCTTGCTAAGATTTTCATTTCACTATGTCAGCGGCTTACCGATGATTACGGTATATTGAAAACAAGCGATATTAATACAAAAATTGCAGGCGGTGATTTTAAAAAGCTGCCCACCTATCATCAAATAATTCTTGTTAAGAATTATACCGGTTTAAAAAATTTATACAGACTTATATCATACAGTCATCTTAACTATTTTTACAAAAAGCCGCGCATTCCCAAAAGTGAGCTTATAAAATACAGAGAAGGTCTTATTATCGGTTCAGCCTGTTGCGCAGGTCAGCTTTACAGTGCAATTCTTGCAGGAAAACCATGGGCTGAACTCAAACAAATCGCATCATTCTATGATTATCTTGAAATTCAGCCTTCGGGCAACAACAGCTTTATGCTTCGTGAGGGCAGGTTTAACTCTCTCGATGAACTTCACGACATTGACCGCACCATTATTAAGCTGGCTAAAGAGCTCGGAAAGCCTGTCTGCGCTACCTGTGACGTCCATTTTATGGACCCGACAGACAGTGAGTTCAGAAAAATTTTAATGGCAGGTCAGGGATTTAAGGACGCTGAAAACCAAGCCCCACTTTATTTTAGGACTACAGCCGAAATGCTCAAGGAATTTGAATGGCTCGGCAAAGATAAGGCTTATGAGGTTGTTGTAGAAAATCCTAACAAAATTGCAGATATGTGCGAGAGTATTCGCCCAATTCCGAAAGGCACGTTCCCGCCAAACATTGAGGGCGCACAGGAACAGCTTATTGATATTACATGGAAGAGGGCTAAAGAAAAATACGGCGACCCGCTGCCTGAAATTGTAAAGGCACGACTTGATAAGGAGCTTAACTCAATTACAACCTACGGATTTTCTGTGCTGTATATGACAGCTCAAAAACTTGTTGCCGACAGTGAGGCTCACGGATACCTTGTAGGCTCGAGAGGCTCGGTTGGTTCGTCGTTTGTTGCAACAATGTCCGGTATTTCCGAGGTTAATCCGCTTTGTCCGCACTATGTATGCCCAAAATGCAAGCACAGTGAGTTCATAACTGATGGCAGCTACGGCTCAGGATTTGATATGCCGCCTAAAAACTGTCCTGACTGCGGCACTTTAATGGATCAGGACGGACACGAGATTCCGTTTGAAACATTCCTTGGCTTTAAGGGCGATAAGGTACCTGATATTGACCTTAACTTCAGCGGTGAATATCAGTCAAAATCTCATCGTTATACCGAGGAACTCTTTGGTAAAAACAATGTCTTTAAAGCAGGTACGATTTCAACCGTTGCCGAAAAAACAGCTCTTGGCTTTGTTAAAAAATATGCGCAGGAGCGTGGTCAAGTAATGCACAAGGCTGAGGAAAAGCGACTTGCTATCGGTTGTACGGGAGTAAAAAGAACTACAGGTCAACACCCGGGAGGTATGGTTGTTGTACCTCGGACGAACGACGTATACGACTTTTGTCCTGTTCAGCACCCTGCAAATGATATGACTTCCGATAATATTACTACTCACTTTGATTTCCATTCAATTCACGATACAATAACAAAGCTTGATGAGCTTGGACACGATGTTCCGACCATTTATCACTATCTTGAGCTGTTTACAGGAATACCTGTAATGGATGTTTCAATGAGTGACCCTGAGGTAATGTCGTTGTTTACTTCTCCTGCGGCTTTAGGTGTAACCGAGGAGGATATTGACTCCAAAACCGGTACATTCAGCCTGCCGGAGTGCGGAACAGGCTTTGTAAGAGGTATGTTAATT
This sequence comes from Ruminococcaceae bacterium UBA7127, assembly GCA_002493005.1. Lineage (GTDB taxonomy): Bacteria > Bacillota > Clostridia > Oscillospirales > Acutalibacteraceae > Ruminococcoides. The sequence continues at coordinate 31,021 of DKXL01000058.1, read as the reverse complement.
GAAGCAAAACCCAAAACATTTACTGACCTTTTGCAAATCGCAGGACTTTCTCATGGCACTGATGTATGGCTTGGAAACGCACAAGAGCTTATTCACAACGGTACCTGTACAATTTCCGAAGTTATCGGTACTCGTGACTCGATTATGACATATCTTATGCACAAGGGTCTTGACCCAAGTATGTCGTTTAAGATTATGGAAATCGTTCGTAAGGGTAACGCAACCAAGCTGTTAACAGAGGAGCATTTCAAAGAAATGCGTGCTCACAATGTACCCGAATGGTATATTGACAGCTGTATGAAAATAAAATATATGTTTCCAAAGGCTCACGCAGCCGCATATATGATATCTACCTTGCGACTCGGATGGTATAAGGTTCACAGACCTATTGAATATTACGCTGCATATTTTACGGTACGAAGTGAAAATCTCGACGGCGCAGTTGCAATGAAGGGGCATCAGGCTGTGCGTGACAAAATGAATATAATCAAGCAAAAGCAGAGTGTTCACGAAGCATCGGCAAAGGATGAGGCTGAATATCAAACGCTCCAGATTGTGAATGAAATGATGGCTCGCAAAATAGAATTTTTGCCTGTTGATATTTATAAATCAGAAGCATCAATGTTTAAGGTTGAAGACGGTAAAATTCGACTTCCGTTTTCTTCGCTTCCGGGTGTAGGTGAATCCGCGGCAATTTCGCTTGCAGATACAGGTAAAACAACCGAATACCTTTCAATAGAAGATATGCAGATAAAAACAAAGGTTACAAAAGCGGTTATAGAAACACTTAAAGAAGTTGGGGTACTTGCAGGTTTGCCTGAAAGCTCTCAAATGTCATTATTTTAAGGGGGAATTGATTTGAAAAAATTTCTCAGTTTAAGAAATGTATTAATATGCATTGCTTTTACAGTATTACTTTTGCTTGTTAAGGACAATATGGATGTTGTTTGGTCAATATTTGGAACAATAATGAGCATATTAACTCCATTTGCAATAGGCTTTTTGTTAGCTTATATATTAAATTTTCCATATAAATTTTTCTATGAAAAAGCATTTGGAAAAATGGGGAAGAAGCGTAAGTTTTTTGCTAATTTCAAAAAACCGCTGGCAATTATTTGCACATACACTATTGTTATTGCAGTTATGGTTGTAATAATGGCTATTGTAATCCCTCAAATTGTGGTTAATATTGTAAGCCTTGTTGAAGATATGCCTGCTTATTTCAAGACCTTTATGACAAACGCAAGCGGAGCAGTTGACTTTATAAATGATAAGTTTAACATTGCAATCAATCTTGAATCAGAAATCAATAAAATTCTTACAACGCTGACAAAATATATGTCGGTTGAAAATATTACTAAAGTATTTGAAATGTTTATGTCGGCAGCCGGCGGTATTTATAATTTTCTTATGGGTGTTATTATTTCCGTATATTTCCTTGCGTCAAAAGAAACGCTTTGCCGTCAGGTCAAAAGGCTTGCTGTCGGTTTTATTCCGATCAGATATCTGCCCAAAATCTACGAAATTATTGATATAGCTGACACAAAGTGCGGTCGTTTTCTCGTAGGCGATATTCTTGATGCCGCATTTTTAGGCTGTTTAACATTCCTGTCAATGTCGGTTCTAGGCATTCCCTATGCTCCGTTAATTGCAGTGCTTGTAGGTGTTACAAATATCATACCGTTTTTTGGCCCTTTCATCGGTGCAATTCCAAGTGCATTTATTCTGTTGATTGTTGATCCGATACAGATGATAAAATTTATTGGTTTGATATTTGTTATTCAACAGCTTGACGGTAATCTTATCAAGCCCAAAATAATCGGAAGTCAGGTTGGCCTTTCCAGCTTCTGGGTATTGTTCAGCGTAGTTGTAGGCGGAGCTTTGTTTGGCGTTATAGGATTGATTCTTGGTACACCTATATATGCAGTAATATATGCTCTTGTAAGTAAAAAAGTAAGAAATAACATCAACGACAAAGGCAAGATTGCTCAGGAGGCACTTGATTTTGAAGTCCTAAATTATGTTAAGATAGCTGAAGAGCAAAAACGTCTTAGAGAAGAAAAAGAGCATCATCAAAGAGAAATGTTAAGAAAATTTATCGGTATTGATAAGCATCAGGAAAAATCTTATGATGAGAGCGCAAACGACGATAAATAAATATTTTTACAGTCAAACAGTGATTTTTTAGACATAAAAATAATATTTGGTGTTGTATTTGACAAATATAGTTCAATATGGTAATATTGTAACGCGTTAGCATACTAAAGCATTTGAGAGGTTGTTATGAAAAATAATTTAAAATTAACTCCTGAGGGAACAAAGGATTTTTTGTTTGCAGAATGTTCTGCAATGGATTTTATATGCAGTAAAATCGAAAAAGTTTTTGTTACCGGAGGATTTAAGCGAGTTATAACCCCTGCACTTGAGTTCTATGATCTGTTTTCACTTTCATGCAGTGGAATTACTCAGGAGTCAATGTTCAAGACCAGCGACAACAAAGGTCGTCTTCTGGTCGCACGACCCGATTCCACGCTTCCTATTGCAAGGATGGTTTCAACAAGATTAAAAAACAGCATAATGCCTGTCAGACTCTATTACAAACAGGCTGTTTACAGAAATAATCCTACGCTTACTGGCAGACGCAACGAATTTTTGCAAATGGGTATTGAGTTGTTGGGCGCAAAGGGCAAACGTGCAGACCTTGAAATTCTGACAACTGCTGTCAAGAGTATTTCTTCGGTATCGGACGATTTTAGAATTGAACTTGGTCATGCTGAGGTTTTTAACGCTCTGTCACAACAGCTTGATATTGATGATAATTACAAAGAGAAAATTCGCATTTCAATCGAAAGCAAAAATTATTCTGCCCTTAATAATCTTCTTGATAAACTTGCTCCCTGCAAGGCTGTATCCGCAATCAGAAGTTTACCTTCGCTCTTTGGCGGTGAGGGAGTGTTTGAAAAGGCTGCACAGATTTGCAAGGGAACAAACGCCGAAGCTGCGCTTGAGTATCTTCATAACATCTATATCGAGCTTGCCCCGCTTAATCTTGGCGATAAGCTGATTATTGACTTGGGACTTGTACAGCGCAATGATTATTACACAGGCATTGTGTTCACGGGCTATATTTCCGGCATCGGTGATGCTGTTATTTCAGGCGGCAGATACGATGAGCTTCTTAGTGAATTTGACGCTCCTATGGGCGCCGCAGGTTTTGCGATAGACACCGATGCAATTACCATAAAGCATTTATCCGATGATAATATCAGCTATTCTGATAATCCTGACGTCTTAGTTTTTGCAAACGACGGTCACGAAATTGAGGCAATACGCTATGTTGACGAACTTAATAACAGCGGTGTAAAAGCTCAGTTTTCTGTTCTTTCAACACTTGAAGAAACCCGCAATTTTGCCGCTGAGCGCGGAATTGCTCAGGTTAAGGTAGTTGGATAATCACATTGAAAGGATAAACGAAAAGATTATGGCAAATAATACAAAACCAATCAGGATTGCTCTTACAAAGGGCAGACTTGAAAAAACAACAATAGAGTTATTTGAAAAAATCGGCTATAACTGTGATGAAGTTAAAAATAAAGGCAGAAGACTTATTCTTCCTGTCGGCGACAATCAGTTTGAAGTTGTGCTCGCCAAGGCCGCCGATGTAATTACATATGTAGAACACGGAGTATGCGACTTGGGAGTAGTCGGAAAAGACACTATTCTCGAAAACGGCAGTTCTTTTTATGAATTGCTCGATTTAGGGTTTGGAAAGTGTCGTTTTGCACTTGCTACAAAAAAAGATTTTGATTTTTACAGTGGTTACAACACAAAAACCATTGCTACAAAATATCCTAATGTTACACGGGCATTTTTTGATGAAAAAAATATGGATGTTCGTATAATTAAAATCGAAGGTTCAGTAGAGCTTGCTCCGCTGGTAGGTCTTTCTGACGGTATAGTTGATATTGTTGAAACCGGTTCTACTCTTAAGGCGAACGGTTTGGAAGTAATCGAGTGGGTTACCGATATTTCTGCACGACTTATTGCAAACACAGCAAGTCTTAAACTCAGAAAGTATGAAATAGAAGAATTACAGAAAAAATTGGAGGCAGTAACGCAATGATAACAACAGTAACTGCGGACGGAAAAAAGGAATATGAATTTATTGAATTGCTCAAAAAAAGAGCACAGAATTCTGATAAAAATGTTATTCCGATAGTTTCTGAAATTATAGATAATGTCTGCCAAAACGGCGACAAAGCCGTAAAGGAATACACAATAAAATTTGACGGCAAAGCGCCGCTGAAAACCGAAATTTCTTTATCTGAAATTGATGATATTATTTCAAAATGCGACAAAGAATATCTTGCAACCATTCAAAAAGCAGCTGATAATATTGCAGATTTTCACAAAAGACAGCTTCAGCAAAGCTGGCTTACAACAAAAAGCAACGGCGTAATGATGGGACAGAGAGTCAGAGGACTCAAACGTGTCGGAATCTATGTTCCCGGCGGCACTGCTGCTTATCCGTCATCTGTACTTATGAATGCTGTTCCTGCCAAGATTGCAGGTGTTGAAGAAATAATTATGTGCACACCGCCGCAAAAGGACGGCACTCCAAATCCCAACATAATTGCAGCTGCAAAGGTTGCGGGTGTTGACAGAATTTTCCTCATGGGCGGAGCACAGGCGGTTGCGGCTTTGGCTTACGGAACAGAAACCGTACCAAAGGTTGACAAAATCGTTGGCCCAGGCAATATTTTTGTTGCTACAGCCAAAAAACTTTTGTACGGTACAGTTGATATCGATATGATTGCCGGACCAAGTGAAATTCTGATCGTTGCTGACAAAACAGCTAATCCAAAATTCCTTGCGGCTGACCTTATGAGTCAGGCTGAGCACGATAAACTTGCTTCATCAATTCTGCTTACCGACAGTTCGGATATTGCTGAGCAGACTAAAGCTGAGCTGGAAAAGCAAATCAAAACGCTTTCAAGAAAAGATATTATCCAATCATCACTCAATGATTTTGGTGCAATTATTGTATGCAGTGATATGTCGCAGGCTGTTGAGTTTGCAAACGAGCTTGCTCCCGAACATCTTGAGGTTTGCTGTGCAAATCCAATGGAGTACGTAGGAAAACTCGACAATGCAGGTTCTGTTTTTCTCGGTAATTACAGTCCTGAACCTCTTGGTGACTACTTTGCAGGTCCTAACCACGTGCTCCCAACAAGCGGAACTGCAAAATTCTTTTCGCCGCTTTCAGTTGACAGCTTTATTAAGAAGTCGAGCTTTATTTATTACACAGAAGACGCTTTAAAGGCTGATGCTGAGGATGTAGTAAGATTTGCAGATACCGAGGGCTTGACCGCGCACGCAAATTCAATCAAAGTGCGTTTTGATATGAAATAGAATGGAATGTTTTAAATGTCCTATGAACTAAACGATAAAATCCGCGAACTTGAGTCGTATGAGCCGATAAGCGGTACATATAAAATCAGACTTGATGCAAATGAATGTCCAATAAACTATCCGTCTGAGATTCTTAATCAGATTAAGGATGCAGTTGATAAAATCGATTTTAACCGTTATCCTGACCCTATGGCAACATCTGTTGTAAACGCATTTGCTCAATATTATGAAGTATCACCTGAGCTTGTAACGGCAGGAAATGGTTCGGATGAGCTTATATTTTTGATTGAATCGGCATTTATGCAAAAGGGTGATAAAATGCTTGTCGCTTCACCCGACTTTTCAATGTATAAATTTTACTCGTCAATTTGTGAAGTTAACTGTGAAACCTTTATTAAAGATGATAATTTAAAGATTGATACAGATGCTCTCATTAAAAAAATCAACGAAGAAAATATCAAACTAGTTCTTTTTTCTAATCCGTGCAACCCTACAGGGCAGGGGATGACTGCTGATGATGCACGCAGGCTTGTATCATCTGTTAATGCGCTTGTTATCCTTGATGAAGCATATATGGATTTCTGGAATCAAAGCCTTATTTCAGAGGTAGAAGACTATGACAATTTGATTGTTTTCAGAACTGCATCCAAATCAATCGGTTCTGCCGCTTTAAGACTCGGCTTTGCTGTTGCAAATAAAACAATTTCAAAGGCAATAAAGGCAGTCAAATCTCCGTACAATGTAAACAGTATTTCTCAAGCTGTTGGAAGTATAATATATAAAAATAAAGAATATCTCAAAAGTCGGCAAAAACTCATTGTCAGAAACAGAGAAAACCTGTATAATAATTTATTGAGAATATCTGCAAATACGAGTGATTTCAAAGTTATTGAAAGCTGTGCCAATTTTATTTTAATTAAAACCTCATTTGGCAAAGAATTATGGGAGTATTTGAAGGATAATTCCATTGTAATCAGATATATGGGAGATTATTTGCGGATTTCGGTCGGAACTGAAGAAGAAAACGAAGAACTGATAAAGTTTATCGGCTCTTATTTATCGAGGTGATTTTATGCGATGTGCTACAGTTGAAAGAAAAACCAATGAAACTGATATTAAGCTCACCCTCAATTTGGACGGCGGTAATATTTTAATTGACACCGGCATCGGATTTTTTGACCATATGCTCAATTCATTTGCAACACACGGCAGATTCGGTCTTAAACTCACTGTAAAGGGCGACCTTAATGTTGATGAGCATCACACAATCGAGGATACAGGCATTGTACTCGGTAAAGCATTTGCCAAAGCCATCGGTGACAAAACCAAAATAGAAAGATTTGGCAGCTTTTATGTACCAATGGATGAAGCACTTGCATTTGCTTCTGTTGATATAAGCGGCAGACCTTTTTTGGTTTTTGATGCTGATTTTCCACAGGATAAATGCGGTGGTTACGATTGTGCAATGACTGTCGAGTTTATGCGTGCATTTGCCTATAATGCGCAAATTACACTTCATCTAAAATCACTCTACGGAGATAACTCACACCACATAACAGAGGCTTTATACAAGTCATGTGCACACGCACTTAGGCTTGCCGTAAAGCAAAACACTTTAAACAGTTTACTTTCTACAAAGGGAGTGCTATAAAATGATTATTTTACCGGCTATTGATATCAAAGACGGTAACTGCGTGCGCCTTTTTAAGGGCGATTACAACACAGTTCAAAAAGTATGTGACTCACCGTATATTGCGGCGCAGTCATTTGCTGATGCAGGCGCCAAGTGGATTCATATGGTTGACCTTGACGGAGCAAAGGACGCAAAACTTGTAAACGCTGATCTTATCGCAGATGTAGCCAAATCTTCCGGTTTAATGGTTGAGGTCGGCGGCGGTATTCGCGATATGAAAGCCATTGAATATTATCTTTCAAAAGGTATTAACCGTGTTATTTTAGGCTCTGCGGCTGTCAAAAACCAACAGTTTGTCATCGATGCTGTCAGAGAGTACTCTGACAAAATTGTTGTTGGCATTGATGCCATGGATGGAATGGTAAGAGCCGAGGGCTGGATTGACAACTCTGAAATTAATTATATAGAGCTTGCAAAACGTATGGAGGATGTCGGTGTTCAGACTATTGTTTTTACCGACATTGAACAGGATGGAACACTTGCCGGACCTAACTTAAAGCAGCTTGACGACCTTGTTCATGAGGTTAGTTGCAACATAATTGCAAGCGGCGGCGTAGCTGTTCTTAAGGATATCATCAACCTATCCGAACTCGACGTCTACGGAGCAATATGCGGTAAGGCTATTTACTCGGGAACACTCGACCTAAAACAGGCGCTTGCAATAGCACACAAGATTTAAGGTGAAACTATGGATTTAGATAAATATTTTGCAAAATCTGAGCTTATTCCTGCAATCATACAGGAAAAGTCAACAGGCGAAGTTCTTATGCTTGCCTATATGAACAGAGAGAGTATGCAAAAAACCTTTGAAACAGGTTATACTTGGTTTTGGTCGAGAAGCAGACAGGAGCTTTGGAATAAGGGCGCAACATCGGGACATCTTCAAAAGGTAATTGATATTTTTTCTGATTGTGACGACGATACTTTGCTTATTACAGTCGAACAAACAGGCGCCGCCTGCCACACAGGAAACCATTCCTGCTTTTTTAAAAAATTAAAATAAGAGGTATACAGATATGAACGACAGAGAAGTGCTTGCAGCATTATATGCAACAGTAGAAAACAGACGTGATAACCCCAAGGAAGGCTCTTACACTTGCTATCTTCTTGACAAAGGACTCGACAAGATTTTAAAGAAGGTAGGCGAGGAGTGCAGTGAAACTATTATCGCAGCTAAAAACAACGATAATGCTGAAACTGTATATGAGATTGCCGATTTGATTTATCATCTGACTGTTATGATGGTAAATCAGGGAATACCGCTTGAGGATGTACTTGCCGAGCTGTCAAAGCGTAGTGAAAAAACAGGGAATTTAAAAACATTTCATATTGTTGACAAAAATTCTTAATTGCGCAACAAAGCCCTATGACATCTGTCATAGGGCTTAACAAATATGTAAGCTAATATTTATGCAATGCACGGAGTAAACTTTGAAATTGCCTGCTTAAATTTATCGTCAGGCTCTGACTCTAAAATCAATTCTATAGGCAGTTTTTCATCAATCGCAAAAAATCCCATCAACGAATGTGCATCAACAGTATTTTCACCGTTTTTTAACATCATAATGATGTTAGGAAAATGAGATAATGCTTCAAACATTTCAATCATTCCATTTTTATTTTTCACGCTAACCGGTACTGAAAACAAACAAACACCTCCACAGATTTTATGTCTATATATTAACACTATCACAGTACATAATCAAGGCAAAATGATAAAATTTTGCATTTTCAACTTTTTGACTAAAAAAGGATGATAATAATATGAATTTTAATATAGTTACACTTGGTTGCAAGGTGAATCAATACGAATCACAGGCAATGCGAGAGAATATGATAAATAATGGATATACACTGTCTGATGATAGCATTAAAGCTGATATTACTATCATTAACAGTTGCACAGTAACGTCTGTCAGCGATGCCAAAAATCGCAAAGTCATCAATAAGGTTCGCAGGGCTAATCCTGACGGCATAATAGTTTTAACCGGTTGTATGCCGCAGGCTTTTCCCGACAGGGACGAAAACTTTGTTAATTGTGACATTGTATTGGGAAACGCCAAACGAGCAGAGCTTGTTCCTGCAATTCAGAAATATATTGAAGATAATAAAAAGTATATTCACATTACAGAGCACCCGATTAAAAATGAAGAATATGAATCTCTAAATGTATCTTCTCTCGGTGAGCATACCAGGGCTTTTATTAAAATTGAGGATGGTTGCAATCGCTTTTGCTCATACTGTATAATACCGTACGCAAGGGGAAGAGTGCGCTCAAAACAGCTTGACGATCTCAAAGCTGAACTCAAAACCGTAGCTGACAACGGATACAAAGAGGTCGTCCTTGTTGGAATAAATCTGTCTGCATACGGTTTGGGCGAAGATTTTAATCTTGCAGATGCAGTTGAGTGTGCTTGCAATACTCCCGGAATTGAGCGAGTAAGGCTCGGTTCAATTGAACCGGAGCAAATGGACGATGAAATGATTGCACGTCTTACCGCTCAGTCTAAATTCTGCCCACAGTTTCATTTGTCACTCCAAAGTGGTTGTGACAAAACTCTAAAAGCAATGAACCGTTACTATGATACTGCTGAATATGCTCAAATTGTCACAAATTTACGCAATGCGTTTTCAAATGCATCGATTACTACTGATGTAATGGTAGGCTTTGCCGGTGAAAGCGACGATGACTTTGCAAATTCGGTGAATTTTGTAAAATCCATTGGATTTGCAAAGGTTCATGTTTTTCCTTATTCACAGCGCAAGGGTACTGTAGCCGCCGACGCACCAAATCAAGTCAGTCCTCAACTCAAGGAGCAACGAGCAAAGAAAATGGCAGAAGTTGTTGATATTTCAAGAGCAGAATTTCTAAAAAGCCAAATCGGACGTTGCGAAAGCGTACTTGTTGAGCGATTAAGACACGGTTATCTTGAGGGATACACCAAAAACTACACTCCGATTCATATTGCTTCAGACAACATAGAATTGTGCGGACAAATAGTGAATGCTTACATTAAGGCTTCATATAACGATTATTGTGACGGCGAATTAATCTAAGGCATCACATAAGTTTTTTATTTCAGCCTTTGTTTTGTCGTTATCAAGACTTGAATAGCTATATAGCATAAAGCCCTTGACTTTATCATTTTGCTTAAGAATGTTGTATTCCTTTGCAAGAATATCATTTTGTTCAAGCCAAGTTCCGCTGTCATCTTCACTTCCGGCTTTATATCCTGCAAGTCCAATGTATAGCTTTACATTCTCGTCATATTCCATTTGCAGCCATTCGTTTAAGGAATCTTCAAAACTTAACGCCGGATTATCAAGGCTAAAATATATTTGAGGACATATGTAATCTACAAATCTTCTGCATGTGCACCATGATTTTACATCAGCATACAAATTATAGTTGTTCTCAAGATTTCCTTGAGGTGAAATGCCAAAATCCACATTGTCGTTTACCTGATGAATGGATCTGTAGGTTTCACAAACCAACATATTAACATTGGCAATCCTCCAGTTATAGATACCCATCGGGGCGTTTTTTGAGCAGCTTTTGACGTATGCATCATATGATTTTTTGTCAAAATCTTCATCCTGTGTAGGATAAAAGTAATCATCAAACTGAATCCCGTCAACGTCATAATTTTTTACGATTTCAACTACACCGTCTGTTATCAGTTTTCTTGCATCTTTTTTTGAAGGATCCAAATATATGCCGTTATCGGCTTTCAACCCTAAACTTTTGTTCTTAACATACGGATTGTTATCCGATAACTTATCAGGAGTATCATTGCTTGAAATTCTGTACGGATTCACCCATGCGTGTATGTATAGTTCTTTTTGCTTGCAGATTTCACACATAATATTCAACGCGTCATAATTTGGATTTTTCCCCTGAACGCCTGTTAATATATGAGAGTAGGGAAAATATTTTGAATTATACAGTGCATCGCAAAACGGTCTTACCTGTACAATCAGCGTATTAAAACCAAGTTTTTTACATTTTTGAGCAATGGCACTGAACTTACTTCTAAAAGCATATTCGCTTTTATCACTTTCATTTTCCATAGAAAGCTCCATATATGAAACCCACACACCGCGCATTTCATAATCTTTTACTTCATCAACTGTAGAATTTACTGCGACCGATTTATCATTTATGGTGCTTTCAGTCGGTGCATTTTCACTCAGCGAAGAACTGACTGCAATCAATGCAAGCATAATTATAAGCGAAGCAATCATTGGGATAGTTTTGCGGATTTTCAAAATCATCATCCTTTGGAGCAAATATGAATTTTTTACGTATAGCCTTTATTATCTACCTTTTATTAATAAATGTGATTGCTGTTATCATAACAGTCTATGACAAGTTGGCTGCTAAAAACCACAAATGTAGAATCAAAGAAAGCACGCTTTTGTTGTTATCTGCACTCGGCTCAAGCGCGGTAATGTACATAACAATGCTCATTATCAGGCACAAGACTCTTCATATTAAGTTTATGCTTGGAATTCCGCTGATATTTGTTGCTCAATGTTTTGTATTATATTTTATCATAGGAGCGTTATATGGCTAAAGCACTTGTTTTTACAGTACCAAATGATTGCGACAATATGCTTGCACAGCGTTTTCTCAGAGATAAATGCGGTCTTTCTGCAAGAATAATAACACGGCTTAAGCGAGAAAAAAACGGTATTTTGATGGACGGAAAAATTTTGCGTACGATTGATTTTGTTCAAAAGGGAAAAGACGTTATAATCAATCTTCCCAATGAAACAAGCAGCATTGTGCCGATAGAGGGAACTCTTAAAATCGCTTATGAAGACGATTACTTTTTAATTGTTGACAAACCTCCTTTTATGCCCGTTCACCCTGTCAAACAGCACCAGACAGACACACTTGCCAATATCGTAGCATATTATTGTCGGCAAAAAGATGACGATTACATATTTCGAGCAGTGAACAGGCTTGACCGTGATACTTCAGGACTTGTAATAATTGCAAAGAATAGATTTTGCGCAAATGCACTTAAGAATATTACACACAAAATATATTATGCACTGTGTGAGGGAAAAATCGAAACCCCGGGTACGGTAAATCAACCTATAGACTTAAAAGACGATTCAAAAATGGTTCGCGTTGTGCGCAGTGACGGAATGCCGTCAGTAACTCATTATAAGCCGATTTTTAGCTGTAATGATTACTCCTTGCTCGAGCTGTGGCTTGAAACAGGTAGAACTCATCAGATTCGTTGTCATATGGCATATCTCGGACATCCGCTTGTCGGTGATGACTTATACGGCGGCAGTCTTGAGCTTTTAACCCGTCAGGCTTTGCATTGCGGAGAAATTAGCTTTGTTCATCCAATCACTAACAAACAGCTTGTTGTAAAATGCAACTTGCCTGACGACATAAATAATCTTATTAGACATTCTACTATAAAGCCAAAAGAGGATTGAAACTAATTTAGCTTCAATCCTCTTTAGTATTTTGGTTATTCAGTTACTAAATGATAAATCTTAAATCCGTTGATTTCTTTTACCTCTGTATATGCCGCATATTTGTCCTCATCAACATAATATTCGTTAAAGTATTTTTCTTTTTTAAATACTATATTATTATCAACAACATAAATATTTTTGTTTGTCAAAATTGCCTCATAAATGTTGGTAGGTAAATTACGTTTTACAAGCTGATCCTGACGGTGAAAATAACCAAAGCCGTCTATATTGTCAATAAAACCTTTTTTGAATCCCCACAGCGGGTGAGTATAGTTATCACATTTGGAGAGATACTCCTGAGCAGAAATAGGATCAAGCACATAATAACGTTCTGGATGTCTGTTAATCTCAGTATATAGAGTGCTCGGCTTTGAACCGCTTGTTTGGTGAGTACCTGACTGATAAACAAAACTGTACGAAATGAGCGTTACTACAAACACTGAGCTCCAAAGAATAACCGATGTTTTGAATTGATGCTGCAAAAACAGCTTAGAGTTTTCTTTGATATGTTCAAAATCAAATGAATATATCAAATAAACCAGCATCATAAGCCAAATTCCGTAAAAGTCATAAGCATAGCTGTCGAGAGTATATCTTATGTATAAATTTGAGCAAAATGCAATTATCAGGAAGAAAATAGGGAAGAACGCGAACCGTTTTTTCTGAAAAATAATATATAGAACAGAAATAATTAAATAGGCGGTGATAAAGTAAGCGATACTGTCAAATGAAATAATATGGTTCCAAATATCGTATGATATATTGCTGATTTCTGTAAATACATTATAGCTGTGTTCATTACTTTGGATTTGGTTTACAAGTTTAAGTGCATCGTTATTCAAAAACTTATCAGCGTCATAATATCCGCTTTTTAACATATCATAGTCGTTTGATGAATCAATACCTACAGTCTTAAACTCCTCAGAGTATTTTGAATAGTCGGGAAGGGGATATTTGCTGATACTGTCGGATAGCTTTGCATATTCATAATAATTCGCAGTTTCAAAAGATGAATTATTTACTGAATATGAGTAGAATTGCGCCCCTGCTCCAAGCAGGAAAATAAATACAAATACAAGTAAAAACGGTCTAAAGTACCAAAAAAACTTGCGAAACGGCAGTTTATATTTTCTTTTAGAAATCATATCGCCAAAGAAGAAAGCAACAGCAAACGCCAAACCGACCCAAAAATATTCAAAGCAAAAGAATGAACCAAATAAAATTTCTAAAAGCCCAATCCAAAACGGCAGGTTGTAACATTTGTTTCTGATAGCATTAAGTGCGAGCAAAAAGCCGGCGGCTATAAGCAAAGCTGCGGTTTTACTGCTCAAAATATTTGCATAGTGATCGAGCGCAAATAAAATGTTGATAATAAGTGTTAAAAACAGCGATTTACGTTTGCTGAACTTATCAGCAAATACATATGAAATTGTAGTGAACGCACCACACGAAAGCAAAACCTGTGCAAGCACAAAGCAGTTGAACCCGGGCAGAATAAATTGTGCCATTCCAACTATTGTGGCAAGAATATAGTTAATCTCAAAGCTGTAATAATATTGATTCTGACAAATATAAAGTGAATTATAAAAGTCATCAGGGCTGTCATACGAAAACGAAAAAAATGCAATACATACAAACATTACAGCAGCATTAATTATCACAGCAAATAAAAGATTACTTTTTAGTATTTTTAATACTTTTTCTTTCATTTACAAATACTCCCAAAACTGTATTATTATCTGGTAGCTCTTTCGTCAATCAAAAGATCAAGGTTTTTCTGCTCATATATGTTAAAAGTGACATTTTGGTCAAATTCTTCAGCAGTGTAAATCCCATTATACCAGGACTTAGAGTTAAAGTAAGATGAAAGATACGGATCAGCAAATATTCTGCCGTTTCGCGCATAAATCTCGTTAATTGCAAGCTGTAAATCAGAGTCTGAAAGCGAATGAACCTGGTCATAACTCAAATATGAAGAATCGCTGTTAGGAAAAAGGTATGAACTGTCAGCCACAGGCGAATCGGTTACAGGCTCAGTTTCTTCTTCAATAAGTCCGCTTGAAACAACCAGCTTGACAACGGAGCCTTTTTTAGCTGAGGTATCGCCCTCAGGGGATTGTTCAATGATATATCCTTCTTCATAATAATAGCTGTCACGGTATTCACTTATCTCAACGGTAAAGCCTTCTGCCTCCAAAAGCTCTTTTCCGTAACTGTAGCCATATCCCACAACAGGAACTACATTTGCACTTACAGGAGCAGTAGTCACTTCTTTAGTAGTAGGAGCAACCGTAGTAGGCTGAACTGTGGTCACAACCTCAGTTGTCGGAACAGTAGTTTCCTTTGGAGTATTTTGCTGATTATTAAAATAATTCAGCGCAAAGTATCCGCCTACACAAAGGGCTGCAAGAGCAACGATGATACAAACTATAATAACAGCGATCTTTGCTTTGCCTTTGCCGTTATTTTCATTTTCATCATCATCGTAATCGGAATCAAAATCGTTATTGCCCTCAAAACCGTCATTTTTAAATTTTATAATTTTGTCCTTGGACTGTACATCTTCAAATTTATTCTGTGGTGTTTTTTCAGAGCTTGACTTTATATCAGACTTTAAATCATTATCATCATCAAAATAGTTGCCGTAATCTTTTTCTTCTGCAATTTTTTTGAATGACTTGGCTTTCCTATCAGCCGCATACTCATCAAAGACATTTTCATCAGTTATAGGCTCAAACGTTTTTGAGCCCCCCGACTCGGTTGAAGAACTGTCATTTGCAATAATGTTTTCGTCTTGTACAACTTTACAGTCTGCAATTTCTTCAGCAGGAGCAGCATCAATTTTAGTAATATTGTTTTCTAAGGTGATAGGTTCATCAGCAATTTTTTCTTCCGGTGATTCAGTAACATTATACTGTTTGTCAGCAACAAAATCATCTGACGGCTCCTTGTCAGGTATTGTTTCTTCAAACTTCTCATATTCGTATTCTTCAAAAACATTGTCACTAAAGTCAGTAGCTTCGGGTGCAATAATTGGGGCACTCGGCGAAGAAACAGCGTCATTAAGCTCACTTTTAATTGATGTAAGTGCATTCTTGATGTTGCCGGCATTTTTCCAGCGATTAGCATTGTTTGGCTGACAAGCAATAACAATAACACTCTTTAATTTTTCACTGCCGTTTGCAGGAGCAGTAACAGCTTTGCCCGAAAGCCTGTCCTCAATAGAGCTTTGCTTGCCATAATTATCGCTTTCAAACGGAATCTTGTTATTGTTGCTCATCGCATACATAATCAAGCCCAATGAGTAAATATCGGTTGTAAAGTCAGGGGACTCTTTATGATAAATCTCAGGTGCAGCAAAAGAAAGGTCGCTGATTGTACCTTCAAAATCAGAGAAGCCGCCGAGTTTATACTTTCCATCACCGGTAATATAAATATTATCAGGTGTAATATTGCCGTGATAAATATTCTTATATTCAAGCATTTCAAGTATTTCACTTAACTGAATACCAAAATCAACAATCTCACTTTCACTAAAGTTTTTCTGCTTCATAATTTCAGAAAGCGGCTTTAAATCCTCTGTAATCAGATAAAAGTTACACTTTTTATCAGAATCAGCATTTGTAACCAATACATCAGAGTAAATAAAGCTTTCGCCGCTTTCAATAAGCGACTCCAAAAAGGAAGCCTCATCACTCAAAAAATTTATATCCTCATTTTCAGCACCGGTAATGTGTCTTAGAATACCATTTTTTATTGTACCGTCAAAATCCTTTTTGCTTACTTTATAAATCGCGGTGTCTTTTTCTGAGTTTACAAGTGACTTTACTTTCCAGTCATTAAGTTCGTTGGGTAATTTTATTAACTTAGACATAATAGCACTCCTTGTCAGTAAAATAATTTATAGCAATCAATTTTATTTTCAATCATATCTATTTAGTATATTCTATCATATTGCTGCAAATTTTGCTATATATATTTCAACATTTTAATAATAAACCAATTATGTAATTTAAATGACACATTTATGTGTCACTTGTGTGAATTTTTGATGAAAATTCGTCGAATTACTGCCAAATACAGCGCAAATCAGCTCGCAATTAGGACAGACATCCTGATTGTCTGCTAAACTTTTCCAATATATTCTTATAAAGCAAAAAATACAGGCTGCATTGCAGTCTGTATTTTTACATTATAGAAAATTGCTCGAAAACGGTCGGGCGGAGAAGTGTAGATACTATCAAGCTGTCTGCTCAAATTGTGGGCGGCGTCACGCCGTTTTTTTATATCAATATATTTATTTTATCTTAATTCTTTCTTTTTTGTTAACTCCGATTATTCCGCCAAACCCTGCGCAGGCGATACAAACAATTAGTTTTACCAGAGAAATCATAGTAAAGGAATCATTGCTTTTTGCCACACCAATCAACGTGATTAATAAGAATACAAGAAAGCCTGTAATAACTCCGTTTATCATACCTGCCGATTTTGTGATTCTGGCTGAAATAAATCCGCCTAATAACGTCCCGATGCCAAGCGTAGTAATTGTAGCACAGTTTAATATATAATCCGGCAAAAGACCGATGCTTAGCATAACAGCAGCAATCAGGCAATTTAATATTATTGTAATGAGTAGGGAACAGACTGCTGAAAAAACAGCGGCTTTTATCATTATTTTTTTATCAGGCATAAAAACACTCCCAAATATAATCTGCTAAATTATATTCGGGAGCATTAAATTTAATTCTGATTATTCATTTGTTTTATCATCATTTGTTTTATCTGACTTTTTGCGAGCGAAAAAGCTTTTCTTTTCAGGAACAGCATTTTCGGTTGCGGGCTTTTCTTTAACTGTGTCAACAGTAGAAATGCACCATTTCTTGAATTTCATCTTAACTCTGTCAGAACCTGTTTCAACTATAATAGCGTCCTCTTCATCTTTGATTGCAACAACGCGACCCATAATTCCTCCGATTGTTGTGATTTCATCACCAATCTCAAGAGAGTTGCGCATCTGAGCCTCTTCTTTTTTCTTTTTAGAATTCGGTCTGATTAAAAAGAAATAAAGAGCGCCAAAAATCGCTGCGTATATTACAATCATCAAAATAAAGCCGTTCTGACCTCCGCCGTTGTTAGCAGGAGCTGCATCTGCAATTCTCGGTAATAAGTTTGTCATTTTTTTCATTCCTTTCATACAATGTATTGATTATATCAGTTTTAACAATGTCTTTCAAGTGATTTTGCAAAATTTTTCTAAATCCTCACGCCGAGTATAGTTTTATACTTCTCATAAAACTCAGTAAATGTGCCGTCATCAAGGCGTTTTCTGATAACCTCCATAAGATTGTTATAAAAATACAGATTGTGAATCACCGCCAAACGCATACCGAGCATTTCTCCGCTCTTTAGCAAGTGCCTTATATATGCTCTTGAAAAGTTCTGGCAAACAGGGCAGTCGCAGTGCTTGTCAATAGGCAAGTCATCGGTTTCGTATTTAGCGTTATTAATATTCCGTACACCGTCCCATGTAA
This sequence comes from Ruminococcaceae bacterium UBA7127, assembly GCA_002493005.1. Classification (GTDB taxonomy): domain Bacteria; phylum Bacillota; class Clostridia; order Oscillospirales; family Acutalibacteraceae; genus Ruminococcoides. The sequence continues at coordinate 12,883 of DKXL01000058.1, read as the reverse complement.
ACAACTGACCATGCCGCGCATTTCTGCTTGGCATAACGCAGTCAAACAAATCAATGCCTCTTGCAACGCTTTCAAGTATGTTAACAGGAGTGCCTACGCCCATCAAATAGCGAATTTTATCCTTTGGTGCAAACGGTTCTACAGCCTCAATAATTCTATACATTGTTTCGGCAGGTTCTCCGACAGCAAGTCCGCCGATAGCATAACCGTCAAGATTGAGGTCAGCAATTTCTTTCATATGTTCAATTCGCAAATCCTCAAATATTCCGCCTTGGTTTATGCCAAACAACAGCTGATTTTTATTGATAGTGCTGTCAAGACTGTTAAGCCTGTTCATTTCAGCCATACATCTTTTAAGCCAGCGTGTTGTTCTTGCAACGCTGTCTTTTGTGTATTGATAAGGGGACGGATTTTCAACACATTCATCAAATGCCATAGCAATAGTAGAAGCAAGATTTGACTGAATCTGCATACTTTCCTCAGGTCCCATAAATATTTTTCGACCGTCTATGTGTGAATTAAAATATACGCCTTCTTCTTTAATATTTCTCAGCTTAGCAAGCGAAAACACTTGAAATCCGCCGCTGTCTGTAAGAATAGGACCGTTCCATCGGGTAAATTTATGAAGTCCGCCAAGCTGTTTAACTTTTGTATCTCCAGGTCTTAAATGCAAATGATATGTATTACACAACTGAACCTGACATTTTATATTTTTAAGGTCAAGTGCTGATACACCGCCTTTGATTGCTCCGCAGGTTGCAACATTCATAAAAGCCGGGGTTTGAACTGTGCCGTGAACAGTAACAAATTCACCTCGACGTGCTTTGTGCTCCGTTTTAATAAGTTTATACATATAGCCTCCTATGATATGAACATTGCATCCCCAAACGAAAAGAATCTATACTTTTCATCAACGGCAGTTTTGTATGCTTCCATAATATAATCATACCCTGCAAACGCAGAAACAAGCATAATAAGTGTACTTTCAGGCAGATGAAAATTAGTAATCAATCCGTCAAGAACCTTGAACTCGTAACCGGGATAAATAAATATATCCGTAAATCCGTCACACGGCTTTATCTCACTATATATTGTTGCAACACTTTCAAGCGTTCTGCATGATGTGGTGCCGACCGCAATTACACGACCGCCTTTTTGCTTTGTCTGATTAATCAGACTTGCAGTTTCTTCGGGAATTTCATAATGTTCGCTGTGCATTTTATGATTAGTAACATCCTCAACTTTAACAGGCCTGAATGTTCCCAATCCAACGTGAAGAGTTACATATGCAATATTAACACCCTTTGCCTTGATTTTTTCCATAAGTTCTTCAGTAAAATGAAGTCCTGCTGTCGGAGCTGCCGCCGACCCTAATTCGTGACTGTAAACAGTCTGATAACGTTCTTTATCTTTCAGTTCCTCGGTTATGTAAGGGGGAAGGGGCATTTTGCCGATTTTATCAAGCGTTGCAAAGAAGTTTTCGTCACAGTCAAAGTCAACTATTCTATTGCCGTCCTCTTTAACCTCAGCGACAGTCGCTCTAAGCAATCCATCTCCAAAGCTGAATTTTGCGCCTTCTCTGGCTTTTTTGCCGGGCTTGCAAAGTGTTTCCCACCTGTTGCCGCTGATTTGTTTAAGAAGCAAAAATTCAACCCTTGCTCCGGTTTCATCTTTGATGCCGAAAATACGTGCCGGCAAAACTCTTGAGTCGTTTGCAACAAGCAAATCACCCTCGTTAAGATAATCAATTATATCAAAAAAATGTTTATGCTCAATGCTTTTTGTCGTTCTGTCAAGAACCAACAACCTTGAACTATCTCGTGGTTCAACAGGTGTCTGTGCAATCAGCTCTTTTGGTAAATAATAATAAAAATCACTTGTTTTCATTTTAATTCCTCACAAGAATAATAATTAAAAATACCGTAATAACATAAAATTAGGTTTCAAAATTTTCAAAATAATTGACATTACCGCTCTAAAATGGTATATTAAATTTATATAAGCAGTTTACAAACCTAACAACATTGTTGTAATTCGGACATATCTTATAATATAATATCGTATTTGTCTGAATAAGGCAACTGCTTTTTTAAAAATTGTTTAATTCGGAGGAATTGTTGTGAAGAAGTATAAAGTAGGAATTATCGGTGCCACAGGTATGGTAGGACAGCGTTTTGCACTCTTGCTTGAAAATCATCCATGGTTTGAAGTAACAGCGCTTGCTGCAAGTGGCAGAAGTGCCGGCAAAACATACGGTGAGGCTACAAACGGCAGATGGCATATGACTGCCGAACTTCCTCAAAAGTATAAGGATATGGTTATTATCGATGCAGAGAATGTTGAAGAAGTTGCTTCTAAGGTTGACTTCTGCTTCTGTGCAGTTAATATGAAAAAAGACGAGATCAAAGAGCTTGAATATAAATACGCTAAAGCTGAATGTCCAATCGTATCAAACAACAGCGCTCATCGATTTACAGATGATGTTCCGATGGTTATTCCTGAGATTAACGCCGATCACATTAAGGTTATCGAAGCTCAGAGAAAGCGCCTCGGCACAAAAAGAGGCTTTGTTGCAGTAAAATCAAACTGCTCGCTCCAGAGCTATGTACCTGCAATTCATCCACTTAAAGAGCTTGGCGTTGACAAGGTTCTCGCATGTACTTATCAGGCAATTTCAGGGGCAGGCAAAACCTTTAAAACATGGCCTGAGATGATTGATAACGTTATTCCGTATATCGGCGGCGAGGAAGAAAAGTCCGAGCAGGAGCCGCTTAAAATCTGGGGTAATATTGAGAACGGCAAAATTGTTAAGACTGATGATATCTCAATCACTTCACAGTGCATTCGTGTCCCTGTATCTGATGGTCACACAGCAGCAGTATTTATGTCATTTAAGGATGGCGTAAAGAAGCCGTCAGTTGAAGAGATTATCGATATTTGGCAGAATTACAGCGGCAGAGCCCAGGAACTCAATCTTCCGAGTGCTCCAAAGAATTTTCTGCACTACTTTACAGAGCCTGACCGCCCACAGATAAAATCAGAGAGAAATCTTGAAAACGGAATGGCTGTATCTGTCGGCAGATTAAGACCGGATACACAATATGACTATAAATTTGTATGTATGTCACACAACACTTTAAGAGGTGCTGCAGGCGGAGCAGTATTGCTTGCCGAACTTCTTTGTGCTGAGGGCTACATGGACTAATTACGGAGGTATATTATGGCTGACCACATTTTTACCGGCTCGGGTGTTGCTCTTATAACACCTATGAAATCAGACGGAAGTGTAAATTACGATGTTCTCTCAGAACTCGTAGAATTTCACATTCAGAATGGCACTGATGCAATTATTGTCTGCGGAACAACAGGCGAAGCAGCAACTTTGTCAGAAAAAGAGCATTGCGAGGAAATCTCATTTGTTGCTGAAAAAGTCAACGGCAGAGTGCCTGTTATTGCAGGTACAGGCAGTAACGACACATCTACAGCAGTTATGTTGTCAAAGTCTGCCCTCAAATCAGGCGCAGATGCACTGCTTTGCGTAACTCCTTACTACAACAAAACTTCTCAGCAAGGTCTTATTAGGCACTTTAACATTATTGCTGATGCCGTAGATATTCCAATCGTTCTTTACAATGTTCCGTCAAGAACAGGCTGCAATATCCAACCTAAGACATATCTTGAACTTTGCAAGCACCCGAATATTACTGCTGCAAAAGAGGCAAGCGGCAATATTTCTCAGGTTGCTCTTATTCGTTCGCTTTGCGGTGACAAACTCGATATTTATTCAGGTAACGACGACCAGACCGTACCGTTTATGTCACTCGGTGCACTTGGCGTTATATCTGTATTTGCTAATATTTGTCCGGCTCAGATGCATCAAATCTGCCAGTATTGTCTTGACAATGACTTTGCTCAAGCTCAAAAGCTTCATTTCCATTATCTCGAGCTTATGAATATTCTCTTCAGCGACGTTAATCCTATTCCGATTAAAACAGCAATGAACCTATACGGCTTTGATGCAGGCGAGTGCAGACTTCCGCTTGTTCCGATGAGCGTAGCAGGATATCATAATTTGAAAGATTGCCTTGACAAATATGACCTTTTAGGCAAAAAGTAATTTTGGCAGGACGTTTAAAGGTTAAAGGGGAATTGTAAATGGTAAATATAGCTATTGTCGGATGCAACGGCAAAATGGGTTACTTTGTTGCGCAGGCAATCGACAGCAGAGATGACTGCAATGCATTGTTTGGTGTTGATGCATACGGTGACAATAAATATAATTTCAATGTGTACAAGAGCTTTGATGAAGTTTGTGAGAAGCCTGATGTAATCATTGACTTTTCAAATCCTGCTGTTCTTGACGGTATGTTAGATTATGCTCAAAACAATGGCATTCCTTGTGTAATTTGCACAACAGGATATTCTGTCGAGCAGGTTGCACAAATAAAAAAAGCATCTGAAAAAATCGCAGTTTTTTATTCGGGAAATATGTCGCTTGGCATTAATCTTTTGATTGAACTTACCAAAGAGGCAACACGAGTTTTAGGCAATCAGTTTGACATTGAAATTATTGAGAAACATCATAATCTTAAGGTTGACGCCCCAAGCGGAACAGCTCTCATGATTGCTGATGGTATTTCCGAAACACTTGATGCGGATCCTCAGTATGTTTATGACAGACACGCTTACAGAAAAAAGCGTTCAAACAATGAGATTGGAATACACTCTGTTCGCGGCGGTACAATCGTTGGTGAACATGAAGTGATTTTTGCCGGTCATGATGAGGTTGTAACAATTTCACACCAGGCACAATCCAAAGAGGTTTTTGCTGTCGGTGCAGTAAATGCAGCAGTATTTATTTCGTCGCAAATGCCGGGTATGTACAATATGGGCAATTTGCTTGCTGATAAAATGAACTAGTATTATTTGAGAGCACAGTTTAAGCTGTGCTCTTCTTTTGTTTCATTAAATTCTATCTGCTCTGTTATCATCAGGTTGTTGTTTTGTGTGCCAACTTTCTTTATTTTTCATATTATATACTGTGATAACTGTATCATAAAGCTAAGCGGCGCGGTAACTATTATACGTCAGCTTAATTATAAAATGAAAAAAGGTGTAAATAATGGAAAGTAATATTATAATGTTTCCCTCAGTTACTTTTGCAATGAAAGGCAGAAACATTTTAATTAAAAACAAAATTAATTCTAATATAATCAGAACCCCCATGCATTTAAGAAATAAGTCATGTGGCTACAGCTTGTATGTAGGAAGAAATATTAATGATGCACTGGAGATTTTAAGGAGCAATGGTATCACCATTTTGGGCACAGCAGCCGTAGATCGACTATGATTTATTTTGATAACGGTGCAACGACTTTTCCAAAGCCTAAATCGGTGCGTGTAGCTGTAAGCAATGCAATTTCAAATTTTGGTGCCAATCCCGGCAGAAGCGGACATAAGATGTCGCTGAAATCATCAGAAATAATCTTCAAGTGCAGAGAAAATGCAGCAAAATTGTTTGATATAGACACTCCCGAAAAAATTATTTTTACGCTTAATTGCACAGAAGCTCTAAATATTGTAATTAAAGGTATTCTAAAATCAGGCGACCACGCTATTATTTCCTCACTTGAGCATAATGCAGTAGTTCGTCCGCTTGAACATCTCAAAGCAAGCGGCATTGAGTACACGGTTGCAGATGTTGTCCCATATAACGATGATTTAACTATAGATAATTTCAGAAATGCAATTAAGGACAATACTAAAATTATTATTTGCATCCATGCATCAAATGTTTTCGGAGTTAAATTGCCTATAGAGCGAATTGGTGCATTGTGCAAAATATACGGAATTCTGTTTTGTGTTGACGCCGCTCAGACAGCCGGAGTAGTTCCGATATCGCTTAAGGACAGCTATATAGATTACCTTTGTACCGCCGGTCACAAGGGACTGTACGGGCCTATGGGCACCGGTATGCTTATAGTAAACAGTGATATATTGCCTGAAAGTTTTGTTCAGGGAGGTACAGGCACTGAGTCGGCAAATCCGCGGCAACCTGATTCTCTGCCCGAAAAATACGAAAGCGGAACACCAAATCTTCCCGGAATTGCCGGACTTAATGCCGGAATAAAGTATATACTAAATAAACAAGTATCTAATATTGCTAATTATGAAATTAGATTGGCTCAGATTTTATACGATAAATTAAAGCAAAATGACAAAGTGATTTTGTTTACTTCAAGACCTGATTTACAGCATAGCGTTCCTGTTATTTCATTTAATATAAAAGGACTGGACAGTGAAGAAGTTGCAGGAATATTAGATCGCCGATTTAATATTGCAGTAAGAGCAGGACTGCATTGCGCTCCTTTTGCTCACAAAAGCTTCGGCACACTTGAAACAGGAACCGTGAGAGCTGTTATATCCACATTTTCTGCTATTGAAGACATAAATTATTTTGCAAATGCCGTCAAAAGTATAACTGCAGCAATAAAATAAAAAAATCGAGCTAAAACGGTTGCATTTGAATGTGAAAATATGTTAAAATACTAATGAATGAAAATGAAGAAAGGAGGAAACGAGTTGGAGTTTTTTAATAATATATTTTCAATTTTTAAGACAATTCAAATAAGAGATATTATAGATATTTTGGCAATAGCTCTAATTATATTTGGATTATTTAAACTCGTGCAGGAAACAAGAGCCGCCCAGCTTTTAAAGGGTGTTGTTTTGCTTATGCTGATTTATCTCGTTTCCTCACTTTTTGGTCTTGTAATGCTTTCGTCGTTACTTAGAACATTCTTTGAAGCGGCTGTTGTTGTTATTGCAATCATATTTCAACCTGAAATCCGTAAGGCACTTGAGCAAATGGGAAGAAATAATACCTACAAAAAGTATATAAAGGTATTTACCAAGCATCGCAACGATGACGAATGGAAGAAAGCAGTTCAAAAATCAATCGTTGACGCCGCCGACACCGCTGTTTTATTTTCTCGTTCCAAAACAGGCGCGTTGCTTGTGTTTGAAAGGGAAATTCGTCTATCGGATATTGCTTCAACAGGTACAGTTATCGATGCTGAAACATCAGTTGCATTGTTTGGCAATATTTTCTTCAACAAGGCACCACTTCACGACGGTGCAAGTATTATCCGCAACGGTAAGCTGTTTGCGGCTGGATGTATCTTGCCGTTAACCGACAACAAAAACGTAGATATTAATCTCGGCACACGTCACAGGGCCGCTCTTGGAATCAGTGAGCAGAGTGATGCTGTTGTGCTTGTTGTCAGTGAAGAAACAGGCGTTATTTCTCTTGCCGTTAAGGGAATTTTGCTCAGAGATTTTACCCGTGACGATTTGATAGACAAGCTTGAGATGTTTTTGCTTGAAGAGCAAGGATATACCGACGAAGAAGATACTCCCAAAAAACATTTTAGAGTAAAGGGGAGGTCAAAAGAATGAAAAACAAAAGATTCTCCCTTAACAATCTCTTGCAAAACAATAAATTTTTGTTAGTTATTGCACTTTTGATTTCAGTTTCAATTTGGGTTTATATGAGTATCGGCTCATCTAATGATACTACTATCACAATCAGCAATATTCCAATTCAAATTGAACTTTCTGATGAAGCAAACGAGAATGGTCTTATGATATTTACCGGTGGTGATCAAACGGCAGCTGTTTCTGTAACAGGCAACCGAGCAGTTCTCGGTTCAATCAGTGAGAAAGACGTTACCATCACTGCAGCTACAAACGGTATTGACTCATCAGGCAATTATCAGTTGTCAGTATCTGCAACAAAGACAAACCCCGGAGCAAATTTTCAGATTATTTCAACTGTTTCTCCGTCAACTGTCAATGTGCTTGTAGATTACCTGCGTGAAGCGGCATTTCCTATTCAGGATAATATAGTATACAAGGTTGCTGACGGTTATTATGCTTCGACCTCATTATCATCAAAACAAATTGTAATTTCCGGTCCACAGACAGAAATTTCAAAAATAGCTAAAGTTTCCGCTGTTGCAACAATTAACAGTACGTTGAACAATTCCGCTTCAACTGAAGCTGAGCTTATTTTGTATGATGAAGATAATCAGATAATAAAGCCTGACATTTTCAATATGGAATTCAAGACTGTTGATGCCTCCATTACCGTATTACCAGAAAAAACAGTTGATGTTAAGCCGGTATTTCTTAATAAGCCGGATGGCTTAAAAATCACCGAAGATATGCTTTCAATCGAGCCTGATTCCATTTTGCTTGCAGGTCCTAATGATATTCTTGAAAAAACAACATCGGTTAATCTTCAGTCAATCGACTTCTTAACTCTTAGCAACAAGTTGGCAGAGTTCCCTTCACTGGGAATTGACATTCCTGCTGACTGCCGAAACCTCAGTAATTCAACAACAGCTAAGGTATCACTTGATTTAAGCAAACTGTCAAGTGAATCCTTTACCGTAGACACATTCCATGTAAAGGGCTTGTCTGACAAATACACTGCCGAAGTAACACAAAACAGCATAACAGTAAATGTTATCGGACCTGAAAGTCAGCTCAAAAAACTTAAAGCAAAGGATATCGACTGTGTAATTGATATATCTGATATGCAGGGCACAACCGGCTCTGTTCAGATGTCGGTATCATTTAATATATCCGGAGCTGATTCCTGCTGGGTAACAGGATCACATAAGGTCAATCTTACAATTTCAGAAGTATAATAAACAGAGAGCACAGATATAGTTATTATGTCTGTGCTTTTTACTTTATAGGGAAATGCTCGAAAACGGTCGGGCGGAGAAGTGTAGATACTATCAAGCTGTCTGCTCGAATTGTGGGCGGCGACACGCCGCTTTTTTATAAGATAATAATTTGCAATATCAAATATTTAAATTTAAATCCAAATAAGAGAAAGAGAGGTTATTTATGAAAATTATAAACAAAATATTCAGCGGTATAATATAATGGCAACGCTGATTGCATTGTCATCTCTTTCATTAGTGTATGCTGATGAAGTGGATAATTCAGGCAGCGGATATATTCCGGATGATGTTCCGAGGCTGACTGATGACAGTTATGAAGCTGACTCAGGCAGCGGATATATTCCGGATGATGTGGAACGATTGACAGATGGTTATGGTTGGGATATTGAAACAACAGTTCCAAGTGAAAAGAATCCTGCTGTCTTGTCCGATGAACAAAAAAGTCAGATTCAGAACATGGTCAAAGAAGCCGAGTTGTATGTTTCCGGCAATAGCATAGGCAATCCCGTTGCTCCTCCTTATGATACTGCTTACACCAAGGAGATGGGGGATATCGCAGAGCTTATTGTGGAAAACGGAAATGAGTTGCTTTATGATAACGGTGATAAGTCGTTGCTAAATTCTGTTAATTCAAATTTTGCACGATTAGAAACCTTATTAGAAAATCCGATTATTAATCCTCAATTTGCTGCCTATACCTGCTATCTTTCATTCAAGGATAACAATAACAATCAATGGTACAGTGACACAGACTGGAAACAATTTGTTGAAGACAGAAATACATTATATAATACTCTTACAGATATTAAGGAAGATTATCTAAATATTGAAAACGTTTCTTTGACCTATACACAGAAAAAGGAGATTACAACTGCATTTTTTAATCTTTTAGAGTTGTATAATACAATGACATTGGAAGATGCACTATTGGGAGATGTGGATGGTGACGGTCAGGTAACTGTTGCAGACGCCACAGAAATTCAAAAATATCTGGCTGATATCACAGAGTTTACTGAAGGACAAAAGCTGAGAGCAACAACCTGCGTTAATGCTTGCAATAACGGTCCGATGATTGATATTGTATCTGTGACGGCACTCCAAAAATATATTGCTGACTATGAATCTACTGATTTAAAGGCAATTCAAAATTACAATATTCCGCCAAAAGAAATTTGGCCAACTCACTCTAATTACCCTGATCCTATGGTTTTGAATCAGCCAAAGTACAGGAACGTTAGTATATGGAATCCGATAATTTGTATCACAAAATGGAGCGACAATCGATTAACTGAGATAGAATCGCTGCAATAAAGATAAATAGCAATAAATTTTGCAGATGCAATCCGAGTAAAATTATATTTTAAAACTACATAAAACCAAAAATCCGAACGTTTCGCCAATAAGCAAAATGTTCGGATTTTTTGTGTTTGTCAGGGTAGTGCATAAAAGATGTTTTCGATGATTTTTATGGTAGTTTCAAACCATAGAAAATTATTTTACAATATCAAGCACCGATGTAAGACCTGTGAGTTTAATGATTTCCATAACATTTTCATTCGGAGCTTTTACGGTAAAGCCGTCCTTTTCAGACATCAGCTTGTGTGCCGTAACAAGTGCTCTGATGCCTGCCGAGGAAATATACTCAAGCTGTGAAACATCAAGAATGATTTTGTTGCTTTCGGGAGCAAGCTTATTAATTTCCTCTGTAAGCTCAGGCGAAGTCATAGTGTCCAGCCTGCCGTCAATAGTAATTGTAGTAACATTGTTTTCCTTAGTCGTTTTTATGTTCAAATTAAACACCTCTTTAATTTTTTTGCAGTGCTTCAACCTGAGCGTTTGGCACTGTATTATTTATATCAAGCTCAATTACCGTGTTGTTCATATTCAGAACTCTTATATAGCTGAGCTTTGTCGCTGTTTGTTTTATCAAGTTGATTCCGCCGAGCTTAAACAATTCCTTTTCTTCCGACTTGTACTGCGTAGGGTCAAAGGGAACACCGTCATCGCGTATACGAAGAATAAGTTTGCCCTCAGACTTAGAAAGATTGATATCTATATAATTTCGCTTTATTTTTTTGTGATTATAGCCAAAGCGAGAAATATTAACCGCTATTTCTTCAACAGCTAAACCTATTAAATTTGCGCTCTTAATGTCAATGCCGTTGTCGGTGCAGTATTCTATCAACTTCTCCGATGCATTTACAGCCTCTTGTTCTGTTCCCTTTATCGTAACATCACAGTAGCTTTCGTCGTTCTTGTCAGGAAGGAGCAACAGTCCTTTTTGCGGTAGTTTGCCTCGCTTTTGTTGTATTTTGGTAAAAGTACAAACTATAAGTACGGTCAAAATTTCACTTATCGGCGTAGCCGCACAAACACCAACGATGCCGCACATATATAATAACACAAAGGTTATGGGAATGAGCATCAAAAGATTTTGTAGTACAGTATCAAGTGTTGCAGGCGACGGTTTGAGAATGGTTTGATAATATGTTTGTAAAAACTTGTTGAACGCATAAAATACGAAGCACAGGCTGAACACACGAATACAGGTAATAGCCTTATCCATAAGCTCTGTGTTGCTGTAACCGAATAGCCCTGCAATAAGCTGAGGGAACACCAGAAATACAAGTGTGATAAATGACGCTAATATTACACACAGCGTTATCACTCGTTTAACAAGCCGTCTTATTCCGTAATAATCACGCTCTCCGCAGAGTATTCCGCAGATAGTTTGTATAAGACCTATAACTCCGCCGACAAACAGTTCTGCTATAAGAACAGAGTTCGTACATACCGAGAAAATCTCCATATCTGCCTGACCGAGCAAACGCACAACACAGGTGTTGAGTATCAGGCTTTTTATCGCCATCATAAGATAAAACATACCCGATGGAGTTCCTGCTTTTATCGTATCCGGCAAGTGTCTTAAACATTCCGCCGGAGATATAAATTTAAGGCTGAGCATACGTTTTTTTGACAAAGCATACGGAACAATCAAAATCAGTCCGCAGGTGTATCCGATAATTGTTGATAGGGCAGTGCCGTACATACCCATCGGAGTGAATTTTAAAAGCAGTACGTCAAGCGTAAGATTCACGATATTTGCAATAATAAACATCATTGAACCTAAGACGGGATTGTTGTCGACATTAAAGAAATAGCTAAACTGTATTGCAAGAGTGAGAAAAGGAATTCCGAGAATATTAACAAGAATGTAAGGATATAAAAGCTCCTCTAATTCGGGAGTTCCTGCAAGAAGATGCGCTAAGGGGCGTGACAAAAAAGGCGCCGTTGCACAAAAAATCAGAGAAATCAAAATTCCTGATACTAAGCAGGAGAAGAACACCTTAGAGGCTTTTTCTACTTCTCTTTTACCCAGGTAATTCGACACAATGGCGCTGCCTCCTACGCCGAGAATAAACGCAGGAAGCTGCAAAACATAAAGCACGGGAATACTCAACGATATCGCTGCGAGTGCACTGCTGCCGAGTATATTTCCGACGATTATTCCGTCAACGACATTGCCGAGCTGCATAGCCACAACCATCAATACTCCCGGCAGCAGATAACTATAGAATTTCTTTTTAATTAAATAGTCGTTTCTTTTCATATCACTCAAATCTTCCTTCAAAATAGCCGAGAGTATCAAGAGCCTCAAAGGCATTTTTAAGATATGTTTCGTTAGTTATAGGCCATTTAAAGCCAAGCCTGTAGAGTGCTTTATTAGTGAACGAGTTATTATATCCTATATACGCTTCGCTCTTCTCGTTGTCTGATGAAAGATAAGAAATTAAGCCTGAAACAAGCATATTTTTCTTGTCGTCTTTCAGTGCATCTTTTAACGCTGAGTTAAACTCGCTGTCCTTGACAACATCAATCTTGATTCCACAACTGTTAAGCGCCGCAATAACATCGCCCATCTCAACCTTGTGACCGTTGCAGGCGTGATACACGGTAAATTTGCTGTTTGTACCTGCAAGGCACATAACAGCGGCGGCTGTGACATCAATAGGTGAAAATTCAACAATATCATCCATCAGTGAAACAGGGAATTTTCCGATAGCGGCATAAGCACGCAAGTTTCTCATAAATCCGTTTGTTACTGAATTTATCTGGAATTCTCCGTC
>DKXL01000004.1 GCA_002493005.1 Ruminococcaceae bacterium UBA7127 | reverse complement strand
TTGACTTTTAATAGTTAGTCTCCTATATTTTATGTTAAATTTTTGTTTATAAACCATCCTTGAAAAAATAATAACTTTGTATAGTTGCAATGGTATTTGTATTTACCGCTGCAACCTGAGAATATTGAGCGGCAAGAGCTGTATTGTTTTCAGCAGCAATCGCATGCTTTAGAGTTTCCTCATTCTGTCTAATTATCTGTTCATTAAGAGCATTGGAACGAGCCAACTCCATAATGATTTCCCGTTGTTGTTCTATGATAGTATCAAGCTTTTTGCTTATCTCGTCCAAATCACAGTGAAATAGTGCCTCGTTTAAATTTACATTAGACGTAGATATGTAATCATATAGAAAATAGGCTGCATATATATTTCTATACTTTTGGGGAATAAGATTAATATCATATGCTTTGTCGAGCAAAGTTTCTGTTTGAGTCAAATCTCTCGTAATTTCAGAAAGAATTTCGGATAGATTTTCTTTTTCATATAATTCTGATTTTATTCGCTCCTCTTCAAAATTTGTCTCATTAACATATCTTTTTTGGTCTTTAGTCTCATCGTATATAATCCAAATTAAACAAAATATTGTAATTATTGCAGTTCCCCATAACGCAAAGGTTAATACCGGTTGTATAAAGTTAAGCCATGAAAAAAGCCAGTCACCGCTATTTATTAATATTTTTATTACAAGTGCGACAATAAAAATAAAAGCCATTATACCAATACAACAAAGTGGGGTTTCAAAGTCGGTTAATCTTTTAGGTATTTCTCTTTTATGTCCTAAGTCATTTATTCTGTACTCTAAATTATTTTTTTCATTTGTTAACTTGTTTTTTGCAAACTCAAGCGTTCTTACATTATTTAAGTAATTAACAAGAACATCATGATTGAAGATTGTATTAGTATGGACAGGCGAATACACATTATTATGGATGATTTGTGTGCCTGAATTTGCCATATAATTTCTATTTTCTGAACCACAGTGGCAACAAAACTTTTGATTATCTGTTATTTCACTCCCACAATTAGAACAAAACATAATAGCGCCCCCTTTTACTTAAATATCCCAATTTGGGATATTTATATTATACCAATATGGAATAATAATGTCAAGAGGTAATATATTATGAAAATAAAAGAATTAAGAAAAAGCAAGCATATATCTCAGCAAAAAATGGCTATGGATTTAAATACAAATCAAAACACAATCAGCCGTTACGAAACGGGAGTCAGAGAACCCGGCATTTCTGAATTAATCAGAATAGCCGATTACTTTGAAGTGTCTATCGATTATTTGGTTGGAAGAACAGACAATCCAAAGTTTTACAAATAATAAAAGCTCTGTAATTATAAAAATTACAGAGCTTTTTTATTCATATGAAACAGTCGGGCAAAGAAGAGTTGATACTATTAAGCTATCTGCCCGATTTGTGAGCGACATCACGCTGCATATTATCAGCTTACAAATTCAAGCGGATTTTGCGGTGAACCGTCCACCTGAATTTCAAAGTGGAGGTGAGGGCCTGTTGAGTTGCCTGTTGAGCCAACATATGCAATAACGTCGCCCTGCGATACATATTGACCTGAGCTGACTGCAAGTGAACTGCAATGAGCATAAAGTGTAACATAACCGTTGCCGTGGTCAATAACTACGTAGTTGCCGTAACCGCCGCCGTCGTTGCCGGCAAAGGTTACTGTGCCGCCGTCGGCAGCGATAATGGATTGTCCGTATACTCCGCTGTCTGCAATGTCAAGACCGTTGTGCATTCTGCCCCAGCGCCATTCAAAGTTACTGGTAATGTAGTGGGTATAGGGGAGAGGCCAGATAAAAGTTCCTGTTGAACTGCTGTCGCCCGGCTCAAACTCGCCGTCCTTAGATCCTTTGATTATAACCTTGTCTTTTGGCTTTTTGATTACCTTTGCTTCTGTTTCAACAGCATCTGTCTGAACCCCGTCAACAAAGGTTGTTCTTACAGTAACAAGCTCTTCGCCTTCTTTGCCCTCAGTTTTTACCTCTTCATATGAAGAAAACTGTGAGTCGTCATATTCGGTTTTTACTTCATAATCAACATTTCTTGTATAAACAATGTCAGTTGAAAGAGCGATTGAGAACTTGTCTTTAGCTATTTCAATAAGTGTTTCTGCGCTTGTGATTTCATCAGCAGAAAATACAGTTGCCTTAATCTCAACATCGTTTGCAAACTCTGTTGTTGTTTGTTCGTCATAATCCTTGCGATAGTCAACGAGAACCTGCTCAAGAGCAGCCTCAAGACCCTGAGTATCGTCGGTTATGCCGATAAGCTCGCCGTCAACGTAAAGACCTGCAACAGTGAACGCTCCGTTATCTGCAATGATTGAATTGTTAATTGCATCGTAAGCATCTTCCTTAATAGGTGCAAGAGCTTCATCGGCGCTTGCCGTACCGGGGAAGATACTGCCTGTGGGCTTTGTTTCGGCAACAACTGCTGTTGTTGCTTCGGTATTTTTAAGTGATGTATTGTTGTTGCCCGAATAATCAAGTGCGCTTGCTACTGTCACGCATGAAAGTGTGATTGCCGACATACAGGCAACAACGGCAAGAACTGCCTTTTTCTTAACAATAGTATGTGTGTGCTGAGTAGGTGCGCTGTAAGCATACACTTTGCCGCGCTTAAGCGAAAAGCCTGTAACGGCTTCCTTGGCTGAGCAAGAAAATTCCTGATTGCTTTTGCGGCTTTCGTTGTAGTGTCTGTCAAGCACAGCAGTTTGCGGCTTTTTTGACTTCTTTACATTTTGCTTTGCGGCAACGCTCTTTACGGCGGCGCCAATCTCTGCGGCACACATAGCGGCAAATCTCTTTGCAAAGCGAATTGTCTTTTGAGTATTAGAAAGCTTACGGTTGTTCGCTCTCTTTTTAGCAGTTGAAAGACTTTCTATTTCATTGAAACCTTCCAAACCAATGAACTTTGTCTTCAAAATAATTTCTCCTATCTCATTAATCATTACATTTTTGTAACGAACTCGATACATTAATTATACCAAAATGTAACAAATTTGCAATAGAAGAATTAAAAACCGTGATAGTTAACAGTTTAGTTGCAAAACTATCACGGCATAATTGTGCGTAGTGTATAATAATTCTAATACTTAATTATACTTTAAGTTATCTATGCTGTAATTAATTAACAATTTGTAATATTCATTTAAAGCATTAATTGCACCTTTAAAGTCGTGTTCAAGGTAATTTCCGCATTCAATGGCGGAAGTTCCGGGAATTTCGCCTGTGTGTTCGGCACATTGTTTGATAGTTGATTTGATTAAGTCAAGCGCCTGCTGTTCGCTTAAATCACGCACAAGAAAATAAAATCCGGTGCGGCAACCCATTGGGCCAAAGTAAATTACATTGTCGGCAAGCTCGCTGTTGCGCGCATATGTTGCAAACAGATGCTCAATCGTATGCATTACGGGATTAGGAAGAAACGGCGGAGTATTTGGTTTTATAAAGCGCAGATCATATGTGGTTATATCTCCGTCAATTCGTGAAACATACACACCCGGCATAAGTGTGTCGTGATTAACAGTAAAACTTGCAATTCTTTTCATATATTATATCATATCCTTTCTCAGTCATAGTCGGCAATGTCGGTAAAGCAGACGTTAAGGTCAACTGCGCCGTCAATTCCATCTACATAGCCGTTTGCAGTGTATTGCCACATCGAAAACTCATAGTAAAATGTTGGTGTGTCGGAGTATTCGCAGTACCAAATGTCAACGTCGGCAAGTCTTGTCAAATCATATTTAAAGTAAAGCTCCTGACTCGGGGAGTATATGATGGGCGTGTAGCCAAGCTGTTTTATACGGTCACAAAATGCTTTGGCACATTCCGTTGCCTGAGCTGCCGACACATTGTCTGTTCTGGCGTCATCGTCTTTGATGATTTCCCAGTCATATGCAACGGGAAAATCGATTTTTGTGTCGCCAAGCAGTTTTTTTATGTAGTCAGCTTCGGCTACGGCTTCTTCGTTGGTTATAGCCTGTGAGAAAAAATACACGCCTGTCTTAATCCCGACTGCCTGAGCGTTCTTTATGTTATCAATAGCTTTTTCATCGGGATAGAGGGCACCGTCGTCGCCGTAACCTCTGCCGCCGATTCTTATCATTGCAAAGTCAACACCGCTGTCCTTGACAGCCTGCCAGTCTATATTCCCGTTGTATGAAGATATGTCTATACCCTCCATTGAGGCTGGTTTGCCGCCCTTGCTGTAGTATTTAAATGAATTATCCGAGGTAAAGTTTGAGTTGTCAAGCGTGTTTTTGGGCACGCCTGCAAGCTCGGTTATCCAGATTTCTCCAAGGGTGCTGTCGTTGATGTGAATTTTGTCACCCGTTGTTTTGACAGTTGTGTCAGTTGGCGTGGCTGTAGGCGCTGACGTTGTGCTGTCCTGTTGCCCGTCACTTGAACATCCGCTGAGAACAGCGCACAAAATCAGCGCAGTTGCCAGCAGTATACTATATAATTTCTTCATCTTCTTCATTATCAAAACCCCATACTAAGGACAATTTCTATTTCCAGATATGCCCTAAAAATTTATTTTCAAATTTTCTACAGTGTCAGCATAACACAAAAAAAACCTAATGTAAACAAAATAAGTCAAAATTTATATTGAAAATATTGTGAAAATTAAGTATAATAGAAATATTGTTATTTTCGGAAAAAATTTTGACAGAAGGGGTGAGCTGTTTGAGCGATTTAAATGTAGTTGGTTATCGAAAAAAGACCACAAAACAGCTTATCAAGGCTATTGAAGAATGTAAGTCGCTCAGTCAGCTTTTTGCCCTTATTCAGCACGAAAACATTTCAATTCAAATGACAGGACAGGTCGGTGCGTCAAATCTTACCCCAAAAACATTAAGTCCAAAAGAGATAACGAACAAAAAAGACGAACCTTTTGAACGTCTGAAATCTCAGGTCAAAAAGGCGGTCTTGGATGATATGGCAATGCTTAAGCGTTCAAAACTGATTGCTCAGCGTGAGCGTGAAAGACACAATAGAAAAAATAATACAAAATAGAAGAGATATTTGACAAAAAGATTTTAAAAATTTTACTAAATACCTCTTTATTTTTTAATATGTTTGAGATATAATTATTGGTATAAATATTTATACTTTTTTAAAGGAGTATGTGGGTTATTATGAAGAAATATTTTAAGCGAATTACATCAGTTGCTTTATGTGCTGTAATTATGAGCTGTTCGGCAGTGTGCTTGGGAACAAATGCCGCAGCAGCCGAGGACAGCGGCGTTGCAGAGAACAGTGTCGTTATTGAAAGCCCGATTGGCGATGACATTTCCTTGGGTGACGACGAAGCGACTGCTCCTTATGAGGAGTCAACAGAGCCTCAGGAAACAACTCAGGCTGCAACGGAGCTGACAACAGAACCTGTTGAAACAGCTCCCATTGCAACAGAGCCGTCAACAACACCTACAGAAGCCACTACTGTTGCAACAGAGCCGTCAACAGCTCCTACAAAGCCTGCTCCGACTGTAGGCAAGGTTAGCAACATAGTTAAGACAGGCGGAGGAACCGACACTATTGACTTGGCGTGGGATAAAACCAAAGGCGCAAGCGGTTATGTTGTTTATTACTGCAATGCGGACAAGAGCAAAACCTACAAAAGGCTTGCATACGTAAAGAGCAACAAGTATACTGTCAAGAATCTTTCTCACACAACATCTTATTACTTCAGAATTGCGGCATATGTTGAGCAGGACGGTAAAAAGTATGTGGGAACCACAACTTTAAAAAGAACTGCAACTTATCCAGCTACTCCAAAGCTGACAAAGAAGCGTTCTTCAAGTGTGCTTGAATTCTCGTGGGGCAGAAATGCGAATGCAACAGGATACAAAATCTACAGAGCCAGCGGAAAAACAAACGGCAAATATGTTTTGTATAAGACTATTACCAACAACAAGACCACTTCTTTTTCTGACAAAAATGTAGAATTGGGAAGAGCTTATAATTACAGAGTCAGAGCATATCGCTGCCTCTATACAAACTCCACCTATATGTCAAAGAACGGTGAGATTAAGTTTATTGCAGGTTTAAGCTCACCGGACTTCACTGCAAAATCTCAGCTTTCAAGGGTCAGCCTTACATGGAGCAAAAACAAGTACGCAACCGGTTACGATATTTATTATGCAACATCGAAGGACGGACCTTTTAAATATATTACAAGTACCAAAAACGATTATTATAACACCAATCACCTTACTAACGGTAAAACATACTACTTCCGTGTTCGTCCGTACAAGATCAGCGGAGCGAAAAAGACAAAGGTTGTCGGCACTTACTTAACAAAAGCTAAGAAGGTTTCAAACAAGGGCTACGGTGTAGATGTAGGAAATACATATATCGAAATCAGCACCAAGCAACAGCATATGTGGTTTTATGTCAACGGCAAGCTTTATTGCCATACAGATGTTGTAACAGGCAACGACGACGGTTATCACAATACCACAAAGGGTACGTTTAAAATATTCCAGCGTCAGTCGCCTGCAACACTTGTTGGGGCAGATTATGTGTCATATGTTAAGTACTGGCTTGGATTTACCACTTCCGGTATAGGCATACACGACGCAAGCTGGCGTTCATCAGGTGAATACGGCGGAAATACTTACAAAGGCAACGGCTCCCACGGTTGTGTTAATACACCGTATAACGCAGTTAAGAAAATCTATCAAAAGGCAAAAATAGGAACATACGTAGTCGTTTATTAATCATAATAAAACTAATATAGGGGCTGAAAAAACATCCGAAAAAATACGGGATTCACGAAAAAGTGAGTCCCGTATACTTTTTTACCAAAAGGCTGGTAGATATTCAAGTTTTGCGGAAATATGGTGGAAAACCAGTGCTTTTGGGTATTACAAATCAAAACAGTCTACCGCATAAGTTTTAAGTTAAATTTGGATTGTTGGTACGGTAAGTTAGATAATCAAGACTTGTTTTATAGTAATCTGCAAGCGAAATGAGTAAACTAAGCGGAATTTCGCGTTCCCCTCTTTCGTATTTTGAGTACAGCGATTGGTCGCACATTAAAATTTTTGCGATATCATTTTGTGTTAAATCATTGTCCTCACGCAAATCTCTAATTCTTAGCTTCATAATTATCACCAAAATAATTATAAATAGTACAATTTGTCCTATTGACTTTTAGGACAAATTGTCCTAAAATATAATTAACACTATTATTATTTTATTTAAAGGGGAGATTATAAAGTGAAAAAGCAAAAAAAGTTTATATCAGTTGTATTATCTGTTATTCTAATTTTTTCTGTAATAGCTGTTTCACCGGTAAATGTAAGTGCAGATGATAATGTTATTTACCAAAAATTAATGGCATTACAAAGTAGATTTCCTGATGGTAAATTTTGGAATCACTATGTTTCTAGTACCTATGATTACGGTGATAATTTATCTTCGCAAGCGGATGGCGAGAGATTTTCGAACAATGTTACATCATCGCCTTGCGCAACTCATACAGTAAATATGAATTTAATTGGAAAGTATGATTGTAATTATTTTGATGGTGGATTACAGTGTTTTGGTTTTGCAGGAAAAATATTTTATGAGGTTTTCAATCAAAGAAAATCTCAACTTAGTCAAAGAACTGACATATATAATGTTAGAGTAGGCGATTATGTTAGAATTAACAATGATACACATTCAGCAGTTGTTTTATCTAGAAATGGTGATTATTTTACAGCAGTAGAATGTAATTTGGATGGCTCAGGACCTGCATACAATTGTAAAATTCGTTGGGGATGGACGTATAAAATAAGTAGTATTAATTACTTTATTCACGCAACTAATTATGATCAAATTGCAAATGTCCACACCCACAGCTATTCAAGCACAATAATAAAACAGCCGACTTGTACTGAATCAGGTATCAGAAAATATACTTGTTCGTGCGGAAATTCATATACAGAAACTATAAATGCAAAAGGGCATAATTATACAAAAAAGGTGGTAAAACCAACTACAACGCAACAAGGCTATACACAGTATACTTGTTCTGTTTGCGGACATTCCTATAAAGATAATTATATTGATCCTCCTGTTCTTAATGCTGACGGCTGGTATTATTGTGACGTGTTACCGGAAGGCGTAAGCGCAAGCAATTCAACAATTCAATATAATAATTACTATGAAAAGATTCAACAGAATTCACCGGGTTCAGATTGGACAAATTCCGGAGTTGTAAAAAATGAATGGCAGAATTCAGGGGCACAATACGAGAGCCCGTATGATCTTGAAACATCAGAAGCAAGGATACTTATAAGCTCAAGTTATTATCATTTCTGCGGCCCTAATGCTGGCAATGAAGGCAATTATGAAATGACCGGCAAATTTGTGCATTATGATGGAGTAAATCCAAGTAGTGTAACTGCACAGTATTTGGGTGATGACAACGGTCATCCTTATTATTTTCTGTATTGGGCTGACGGAAGTCAGGTTTGGTGTAATTCTTCAACTACTTGTGACGGTTCTAACGGAAGTCATGGCAACAGATGTCGTGCGTGGTATAAGAAAAATACTTATCAAGACAGAGTTAAGATTGAGCTATATAAGTATACTAAAAATTCAGGATGGATATCAACACAAGACACAAGTGCAAATAAAGTTAAGGTCAGATATAAGGCTTTAAAAGAGTTTGAGTATACTGTCTTGGAAAATGGTACTGCACAGCTTACTGCTTATAACGGTTCATCAACAAATGTTGTTATTCCTTCATCCATTGATAATTATACTGTAACCGGTCTTTATAAAACTTTTTATAATATGAAAAATTTAGAAAGTGTAACCATACCCTCCACGGTAACAAATATTGGTGACAGTACATTTTATTATTGTGAAAATCTTAAAAATATAACAATCCCTGATAGCGTGAATACTATTGGAAGAGATGCTTTTAGTTATTGCAAAAGCCTGAAGAGCGTAAAAATTCCTTATGGGGTTAAAACTCTTGTCAGCACTTTTATGTTCTGTTCAAGTTTAGAGGAAGTAACACTTCCTGACAGCATTACCGATATTGGCAGTTTGACATTTACTTATTGTACAAATATTAAAAAAATTGTAATTCCGGACAGTGTTACAAAAATAGCAAGTATATCTTTCCGTGATTGCCTAAATATGAATAGTATCATTATTCCAAGTACTGTAGAAAGTATTGGTGACAAAGCGTTCGGATACTTTTATAATTATGATGTCTCAGGAACACCTCTGGAAAAGATAGATGGATTTACAATATACGGTTATATTGATACTGCGGCTGAAAAATACGCTTATAATAACGGCTTTACCTTTATTCCGTTAGATGGTGAATTGACAATTGGTGATATTGACTTAGATGGTGAAATATCTGTTACAGATGCAACATTATTACAAAAACATATTGCGGAAATTAATAATCTCGGCTCAAAATCAGTGCAGGCTGGTGATTGCGATAGTGATAATCAATTAAGCATACAGGACGCTACTTATATTCAAAAATATATTGCAGAATTGTCAGATCCGGGTAATGTAGGCAAAAAAATCATACCTGTTTCAAAGCCTGAATACATATTGTAGGAGACTACAGTTCCAACCGTTTCCACTGAACCTACAACAAAACCCACAGAACCTGTTTCGTATTATACTGTAACATTAAAAAATAATTGCCACTGGAGTAATCCTATGTGTTATTATTGGGCTGATAATAATACATATATGTCATCGTGGCCGGGGGCATCTATGACATATTCATATACGGACAACAGCGGGGATACAGTGTATACAATTAAAATTCCAAGCACAGCACAATATATAATTTTCAACAACGGCGGTTCTACACAAACCGTAGATATACCAATATCCGGAGATACAAAATTTTATATTTCCAACACTGACAGTTATTTATATTCAGTAAGCAAGTGGTAGTAAAATCATATTAACAGAAAATGTGTTGAAAATACATCCGAAAAAATACGGGATTCACGAAAAAGTGAGTCCCGTATACTTTTTTGACCAGATATTGTTAATTGTAATTTACTTTGCCCGAGTCAGTGTTTAGTGAATAACGCAAGACTCGATTGAGATGAGCTTTATTGTCGGGCGACTGTAGCTTTAAAATATATCGACCTGTCTACTCGAAAATGGATGCAACGTCACGTTGCAGCCGCAGTGGTGGTTTCGCTTTTTTTGGGGCACATTTTGCCCTGCACATCGGTATAGTATTCTCCCTTGAGCAGAATTTTAGAAATGGGTACAATTTCATATCCCTCTGCTTTAATTGCCTCTATTACCATTGGCAGTGCTTCGGGAGTATTTTTTGCTCCGTTGTGCATCAGTATAATACTGCCGCTTTTGATTTTGCCTGTTATGTTTTTTGTTATCTGTTCGGGAGTCGGGTCTTTCCAGTCGAGCGAATCAACATCCCACTGTACACAATACATATCGCAGCCGTTAACAGACTTTACAACATCATTGTTGTAGTCACCGTACGGCGCTCTGAACAGCGTTGGAGCCTTGCCCGTCAGCTTTTTTATTTCTTCATTACAGGTTTGAATTTCGCCTACCATCCCGCTTGTTGACATTTGCGACATATGAGGATGGGTGTTGCTGTGATTTTCAACGTCGTGCCCGTGCTCTGCAATTTTCTTAACGCTGTCTGGATAGTTTCTTACCCAGTCTCCTACAAGGAAAAATGTAGTTTTTACCTTGTATTTGTCAAGAATATCAAGCAAGCCGTCGGTTTGCTCATTTCCCCATGCTGCGTCAAATGACAGTGCAACCTGTTTTTTGGTGGTGTCAACGTAGTAAATGGGAATTTCACGCTGAGCAGTGGCGGTTTGAACAGCCTTGACAGTAGATGTAATTGCGATTGCACCCGCAAGCACACCAATAAGCAGACAAAAACCTATTGAAATCAGATTGCGCTTTGTAATTATCAGTAAATGCATAAAATCCCCTCCGTACATTAATATATGAAAAGGGGATTTTGATTATGATAATAATTGTGGGTGCAAAATTGAGAAAATATTTCTGCCGATAACGGACAAAAATAAGGGAAGCCCGGATAGGACTTCCCTTTGAACATTCTGATATTGAATTGTTTAAGCGTTAATTTTCAATGTGCCACTGTATTCCGTCCTTGGTGTCAACCAATACTACGTGCATCTCCTTGAGTTTGTCACGAATTGCATCGGCAGTTGCCCAATCCTTTTCGGCTCTTGCCTTTGTGCGTTTTTCAATCAGCGCTTCAACCTCAGTGGCAAGCTCACCGTCAGCAGACGGTGAATTTTTTTGCTCTGATTTTGTAAGGTCGAGCGAGAGCACCTTGTCAAATTCTTCAATGACATACAGTTTTGTTGCATCGTCAAGCTCTGACTTGAGCACATCGTAAACGCAGGTCAGACCGAGAGATGTGTTTATGTCATTGTCAAGTGCTTCTTTAAAAGAATCAATATAAGGTTCAGCCTGTGCCTTGTCGGGCGTACCTTCCTTATCAAGCGATGAAATTCTCTTTATAAGTTTGTCATAAGCATTTGCTGTGTTGTCAAGGCTTTCATATGAAAATGTCAAAGGCTTGCGATAGTGGCTTTGCAGACAAAACATTCTGTATACAAGAGGATTATAGCCCTTGCTTTCAAGCAATGAAACGGTCAGAAAATCTCCTTTAGATTTGCTCATCTTGCCTCTTGCGTCATTAAGGTGAAGCACATGGAACCAGTAATTGCACCACTTGTGTCCAAGGAAAGACTCGCTCTGAGCAATTTCGTTTGTATGATGAGGAAAAGCGTTGTCAATTCCGCCGCAGTGAATGTCAAGGTATTCGCCGTTGTGCTTGTTGCTGATGCAGGAGCACTCAATGTGCCAGCCCGGATAGCCTAAGCCCCAGGGACTTTCCCACTTTAGCTCCTGTGAGTCAAACTTTGATTTGGTGAACCACAGCACAAAATCAGCCTTGTTGCGCTTGTTTTCATCCTCCTCAACGCTGTCACGGACGCCTACTGCAAGGTCATCCTCGTTCATATTGCCAAACACATAGTAGGTGTCGAGCTTTGAGGTGTCAAAGTACACGTTGCCGCCTGCAATGTATGCATATCCCTTTTCAAGCAAAACAGAAATCATATTAATAAACTCATCAATGCAGTTAGTTGCTGGCTCAACAACATCAGGCTTTTTTATGTTGAGCTTGTCGCAGTCAGCAAAGAAAGCATCCGTATAGAATTTTGCAATTTCCATAACTGTCTTGTGTTCACGCTTTGCACCCGAAAGCATTTTATCCTCGCCAGTATCTGCGTCACTTGAGAGGTGGCCGACGTCGGTGATATTCATAACACGTTTTACGTTGTATCCTGCAAAGCGCAGATACTTTTCGAGCACATCCTCCATAATATAAGTTCTGAGATTTCCAATGTGAGCATAGTGGTACACAGTTGGTCCGCAGGTGTACATATTGACAATGTCCTGAGAATGAGGAACAAATTCCTGCTTTGTCTGTCCGAGAGAATTATACAGTAACATTTTAAATTCCATGCCTTTCTGTCCACAATAAATGCAATCCACACCCCCTTTTGTGGGCAGATAAGGGGCGGTGGTAATAAAACCGTCTTAAAACTATCCTAAATGATGTTGACGGTAATTATATTTTTATTAGTGTAAATTTATACTAACTATCATTATTCTTCTCATCTTTTATTCTGTCAATTTCCTTTTGAAGTACATCAATTTTGTGCTCAAGATTGCACAGTGCAAGAGCAACAGGGTCAGAAACGTGAATTTGGTCAAGTGTTTCACTGCGTATGCCGTTGACCTTAACAACTCTTGCAGGCACGCCAACCGCAGTTGCATTTGCAGGAATTTCACTGAGCACCACTGCGCCTGCGGCAATTCTTGCATTATCGCCAACCCTAAACGGTCCCAGCACCTTTGCACCGGAGCCGACAAGTACATTGTTGCCGAGAGTAGGGTGTCGTTTGCCTGTGTCTTTTCCTGTACCGCCAAGGGTAACATTCTGATAAATTGTACAGTTATCTCCGATAATTGTGGTTTCGCCTATTACAACTCCCATACCGTGGTCAATAAACAGACCTTTGCCAATGGTAGCGCCGGGGTGAATTTCAACGCCTGTTTTATGACGGCTGCGCTGAGAAATCCAGCGGGCAATAAATTTAAGATTGTGTCTGAAAAACCAATTTGCCTTTCTGTGAGAGCGCACAGCCTTAAAGCCTGAGTAAAGAAAAAACACTTCAAGTTTATTTCTTGCGGCAGGGTCACGCTCCATAACTGCATTAATATCCGATTTTAAGGTTTTAAACAAAGTATCACATCCGAATTGTGAAATAAAACATATATAAAAAGTGCATTACATATCTTTAATAAACTGCTTGTTTTGATAAATGTAGATTACACCTGAAATTATGGCAAAAATTGATGAAATCCACACAAGCACGTTGCCGATTATACTGAAAATAAGCTCCAAGGTGTTATAAATATCCAAAGGAATGCTTACCAATCCGATTTCCGGCAGACTGAGAGAAAACTGCATAAGCAAAATTGCGATTATTGCAATAATCTGCGATACTGTTTTTGCTTTGCCCCAGATGTTTGCGGCAACAACCTTGCCGTGTGATGCGGCAATAAGCCTGATTGAAGTAACACAAAATTCACGAAACAGCACAATAATTACCGGTATACAACCGCACAATCCCAACTCTACAAAGCACAGCAATGCCGCAAGCACAAGGATTTTGTCGGCAAGCGGGTCTGCAAATTTGCCAAAGTTCGTAACAAGTCCCTGTTTGCGGGCAATTTTGCCGTCAAGCATATCCGTAATAGAAGCGACGGCAAAAATAATTATTGCGGCAAGTGTATGCAGCGGAAAATCAATTAGCATTGCCGCTACAAAAAACGGAACCAGTATAATTCGTCCTATTGTCAGTTTATTGGGTAAATTCATTTTGTTGCCTCTTTTGTTTCGAGATTTTTCAGAAGTGCCGTATTTTCGGCAGAGGAGATTTAAAATTTTGCTTAATTATTAAGCGAGATGGTCACAAATCGACTGTCATATTATTGACAGGTTATTCATTGTTAACGCAAATGCCTATCGGATCACAGCCCATATAATCGGTTACGGTAACCTTTACAAAGTCGCCTGCCTTGGGCTTTTTGCCGTCACAAGTAAAGAACACACAGCCGTCTACCTCAGGGGCATCGGCATAGCTTCTGCCAAAATAACATTCGGCAAGTTTGTCAAAGCCTTCGACAAGAATCTCAATTTCTTTGTCTACAAGGCTCTCGCAGTACTCAGCCATAACGCTTTGCTGGTGTTCCATAATAATGTCGGCACGTTTTTGCTTGACTTCATCATCAATCTGATCTGTCATAAGCGCCGCTTTGGTGTCCTCTTCGGCAGAATATGCAAAGCATCCCAACCGCTGAAATTTCATCTCTGCGGCAAATTCTGCAAGTTCTTCAAACTGTTCCTCGGTTTCACCGGGAAAACCTGTAATAAATGTTGAACGAAAAACAACGTCGGGAATTTTTGTTTTTATTTTGTTTATAAGCTGTGTAAGACTTTCGCGGTTGCCGTGACGGTTCATATTTTTTAGAACGTCGCCGTTGCAGTGCTGAAGAGGAATATCCATATATTTTACAATTTTATCTTCACTTGCTATGGCGTCAATAAGCTCGTCTGTAATTCTGTCGGGATAACAGTAGAGCACTCTTATCCACTTTAATCCGTCAATTTTGCACAGCCTTTTAAGCAACTGTGCAAGATACGGCTTGCCAAACAAATCTTCACCGTAACGGGTGGTGTCCTGCGCAATTACATTCAGTTCAGCTACACCTCGTTTTGCAAGGTCTTCTGCCTCCTTGATAACGTCGTCGGGCTTGCGGCTTCTGAATCCGCCTCTTATCAGCGGAATTGCACAATATGAGCAACAGTTGTCACATCCCTCTGCAATCTTTAAGTAGGCAGTGTAGGGGGGAGTAGACAAAATCCTGCCGCCCTCAAGCGGAAGACATACTTTGTCGGGAAAGCTCTCGCATTTTTTGCCGTTTAGAGTGTCAAGAACAACGTCCGCAATGCTTTCGTTTGCGCCGATTCCGATAACCGAGTCAACCTCATAAAGCTGTTTTGAAATCTCGCTTTGATATCTTTCGGCAAGACAGCCTGTCACAATAATCGCCTTGATTGTGCCCTCCTGTTTAAGTTTGCCAAGCTCGATTATTTCGTCAATACTTTCTTGCTTTGCAGACTCAATAAAGCCGCAGGTGTTAACAATAACAGCGTCGGCATCGGCAGGGTCGTTCACAATTATAAATCCACGATTTTTCAGCGTAAAAAGCAGCATTTCAGCATCAACCTGGTTTTTTGCACAGCCAAGCGACACAATGCCAACCTTATAATTCATATTCAGTCATCCTCACGGTATTCATCAAGGACGGTTTTGATTTCGTCCCATCTATAGCCGAGTCTTTGCAAAAAAGCAACGGCTCGGCGCTTAACTTTTTCATCATTAATGTTTTTGTATTTTCGCTCTATTACGGTGCAAATATTTTCATATGTATCAACGGGAATGCTCTCGGTAATTTCGTTTGCAAGCTCTCGGTCAATACCCTTTTGCACCAGCATATAAGCCGCTCCCCTCGGAGCCATATGCTTAAAGTTTATAAGCTGCTCAGCATATCGCCTTGCATAGCTTTCATCATCGACAAGCCCATGCTCTTCCATACGCTCAACGGCTTTTTGTGCCGATTCTGCGTCACAGGTGCGCTTGATTTTATCGGTAAGCTCTTTCTTTGAATGGTCACGATATGATATCAGCCATAATGCCTTTTCTTTGGCACGACGTTCATTGCTGAGCGCTATTATCTCGCGCAAATCATCATCATCAATTTCACGTCCGACGTCAAAGCGGTTTTCAATCAGCGTCTGTGTGTCAAGATTCATTACAAATTCGCCGTCAATATACAGCGCGCTCATTGCTTTACGTCGGGGCTCAATAGCTGTAATTAACATCAGTCGTCAACAAGCACGTCGATTTTTGCGCTTTTAGAGCCTTTTTTGTCAGCTTTTGGATCGCCCACAGAATTTTCAGCATTGGGAACTTCTGTGATTTTAGCCTTTGGCAATGGTTTTTTGCGTACATAAAGCTTGTCAATATTTGCCCACAGATTCTTTTCAATATCATTTGCAAGCTCGGTGTCTGTCTTGAGAAGCTCTTTAACCTTGTCACGTCCCTGACCGAGGCGATTTCCGTTGTAGCTGAACCAAGCGCCTGATTTTTGAACAACCTCTGCTTTAACCGCTAAATCAAGCAATTCTCCCTCACGAGAGATGCCCTCGCCGTACATAATGTCAAACTCAGCCTCACGGAAAGGCGGTGCAATTTTATTTTTAACAACTTTTGCTCTTGTGTGAGAACCAATCATCTCGCCGTTTGACTTGAGAGTTTCAACACGTCTGATATCTATGCGGACAGAGCTGTAGAACTTAAGTGCACGGCCGCCTGTTGTAACCTCAGGGTTGCCGTATACAACGCCGACCTTTTCACGAAGCTGATTAATAAAGATTGCAACGCAGTTTGATTTATTGATTGCGCCTGCAAGCTTTCTGAGTGCCTGTGACATAAGACGAGCGTGCAAGCCGACGTGGCTGTCACCCATTTCGCCCTCAATCTCAGCCTTTGGAACAAGTGCGGCAACAGAGTCAATTACAATAACATCTATAGCGCCGCTTCGAATAAGTGCTTCGGCAATTTCAAGTGCGTCTTCACCTGTGTCGGGCTGAGAAACAAGCAGTGAGTCAACGTCAACGCCCAAAGCCGCAGCATATGTCGGGTCAAGGGCGTGCTCAACGTCAATAAATGCAACATTTCCGCCGTTTTTTTGACCCTCTGCAATGCAGTGGAGCGAAAGTGTTGTTTTACCTGAGGACTCAGGTCCGTATATCTCAACGATTCTTCCTCTCGGAAGTCCGCCGATACCAAGGGCAATGTCAAGCGACAGCGAACCCGTTGAGATGTGTTCAAGATTCATATGCTTATTCTCGCCAAGGCGCATTACAGCGCCCTTGCCAAACTGTTTTTCAATTTGAGAAAGCGCGGTTTCAAGCGCTTTATTTTTATCTACTGCCATTTCATATACCTCCGATAAGGGATTATTTTCTATATTATTATAAAATAAGCTAAAAGGAATTGCAATAATTCAATCGCAAAAAATCGAACAAATTTTCTAATGCGTATTATTTGTGTGGTTAATTTTGTGTTTTTAACGAAAAATTCAGATATTGTCACGGTGCAAAGTACCTATGATTGCTCTTTGTACTCCGCCAAAGTCAAGCGAGATTTTAAAATCATCAAAGCCGTTTGCACTCATAAGAGTTTTTACGGTGTCAGCTTGGTTTTCGCCAAGCTCAAATGCCAGCGCACCGCCCGGTTTGAGCTTTTTGCTCCAGTTTGCAATGATTGCACGATAAAAGTCAAAGCCGTCTGCACCGCCGTCAAGCGCCATTACAGGCTCTTTTTGTACCTCTGCCTGCAAGCTTTGAATTTCGTCGCTGATAATATACGGAGGATTTGATACAATCAAATCAAATTCATTATCAGAAAATCTGTCATAACAACTCAAAATATCGCCTTTTACAGCTGTAACGGATGAGTTGTTCAGCTTTATATTTTGCTCAAGATATCCAAATGCCGTGTTGTCAAGCTCAACAGCAGTAACATTTGAATTTGTGATTTTTTGGATTGCAATACCGATTGCGCCGCTTCCCGAGCACAGGTCGGCAACCTTTTTGCTTTGTCTGCCCGACAAAAAATCAAGACAGAGATTAACAACAACCTCGGTGTCGTCACGAGGAATCAAAACGCCTGTGCCAACCTTAAAGTCAAAGCCCATAAAACTCCATTGACCAAGTATATATTGCAAAGGCTCACGATTAATTCTGCGCCGAACAAGCTCAAAAAGCTTGTTAACTTTGCCAACGTCAGCTTCCTCGTTTCCGTTTGCGATGAGGTGAACCCTGTCAACGCCGAATATATACTCAACCAGGCATTGCGCCTCAAATCCTGCATTTTCAATGCCTGCCTGCAAAAGCATATCGGTGCATTTTTTGTAAGCAAAAGTTAAATTCATAATTATTTGTTAACAATGTCGGAGCCGTCATCAGGAATAACAGCCTTGATAGCCTCAATAGCAACTTCTATCATATCGTCATCAGGTTCTTTGGTTGTAATTCTTTGTGCCCAGAGTCCCGGAGCGGCAATAATTCGCGTAAATCGGTTGTCGTGCTTGCCGCATATCTTAATCAGCTCATAGCCTACACCGCAGGCAATAGGAAGAAGTGCAATCTTAAATACGGGACGCAAATAGCCCAGGCCAAACGGAGCAACAGGAACAAAAAGACCAATGACAATGCCGACAATTAACATAAGCACCATAAAGCTTGTGCCGCAACGCGGGTGAAAGCGGCTTTGTTTTTTTACATTTTCTACTGTGAGTTCTTCTTCATTTTCATAGCAGAAAATTGTTTTGTGTTCAGCTCCGTGATACATAAACACGCGCTTCATCTCATTCATCTGTGAGCATATAACAATGTACAGCAAAAATAAAATAATCTTTAATATGCCTTCAAACACAGATTTGCACAGCACTGCAAGCTCTCCGTCACCTTTAAATGCCGGCACAAAGTTTGCAGTAAGGTCAAACAAAAATGACGGAACAAAAAAGAACAATGCAATGGCAAACGCAACACCGATAATGGATGCACACACCATAAGAATCTTTACAAGAGTATCGCCGAACTTGTCGTCAAGCCATTTTTCAAATTTAGACGGCTCTTCTTCTTCAATTTCGCCTGCTTCAATAGCTTTGTCGGCAGACAGCATAAGCGATTTGTAGGAAAGGCGCATTGAATCGATAAGCCCTGCTATTCCTCTTAAAAACGGGAGCTTAAAGATTTTGAGTTTGGAGGGGATAGTGTTTATGCTGATATCCTCACTGTATATTTCATCTGCACCTGTGCGAACACATACGGTTGTGCGCTTTGGTCCGCGCATCATAATTCCTTCAATCAGGGCGCTGCCGCCGATAGAAGTAATTTTTTTGGTAGTATTTTTAGCCATTAAAATGTCCTTTCTATGTATAAAAACATAAGCTACAATTTAATATTTTCGGGCATTGTCTGTTCTTCGCCCTCTTTATAAATCGGGAATGTCAGCGTAACCGTTGTGCCGACACCCTCGCCGCTTTCAATGTCAAGTGAGCCGTTGTGCAGATTCATAATTTCGTCTGCAACTGCAAGACCTATGCCCGAACCGCGCACAGTCTGATTTGCCTTGTAGAACTTTTCCTTTACCTTTGGCAAATCCTCGGCAGAAATTCCACAGCCCGAATCCGTTATTACAATCTTAATAATGTCGGGTTCGTCTTTGCTGTATATAACCTGCGCCGCAACAACTCCGCCTTTCGGCGTGTATTTGAGCGCATTGTCAAGTATATTTATGAACACCTGCCTGAGCCTGTTTTTGTCACCGTAAACAGGGGGATAAACAACCTCAGGTTCGTCATACAATAGGTGTTTACCCTCGGAAACTGCTCTGTCTTTAAGAAAATATACGGTCTCGTCAAATTCAGCCAAAATGTCCAGTTTTTCGTTCATCAGCACCATTCTGCCGCTTTGGATGCGGCTGAAGTCCAACAATTCTTCAACAATGCTTGTTAGCCTTGAGCTTTCCTTAATAATAACGCCCATACCCCTGTCAAAGGTGCGGCGGTCAAGTGTGCCGCGCTCTGACAACTGCATTGTTTCTGCCCAACCCTTGATTGCGGTCAGCGGAGTACGCAGCTCGTGGGATACTCTGGAGATAAAGTCATTTTTCATCTGCTCCGTTGTCTTGAGGTCAAGAGCCATATCACTTACGGCGTCGCACAAATCGCCGATTTCATCATCATATTTATATTCGATTTTCTCGGATTCCGAAAAGTCGCCGTGCGCAATCTTGGCGGCTGTAATACTCAACTCACGAATCGGTGTGACGATTGAGCGGATAAACATAACTCCCGACAAAATCACCAGTGCAATAATCATAATTCCGATTGCGATAAGAATTGCCGAAATTATCATAATAGTCGTATTGACCTGATCCATAGACACAATGTATCGCACTGCACCCACAGGAGTATCGTTTGAGTTTGTTATAACTCTTGTTTGACTCATTACGCTTTCGCCTGTTTGAAGTTTTCCGTTCCAAAATGCATAGCTGTTTGCGTTTTTCTTAGCCTCATCAAAATCGGGAAACTGCTCTTTGTCGGACGGCGCAAAGCCTGTTGACGTCATAATAACACGTCCGGAGGAATTGATTACCATAACCTCCATTTGTTCTTTTTTATCAAAATTTTCAACATAATCGCGAGCAGAAGATGTAAACGAGGTTGAACTGTCGCTCAAAAATCCCGGGAACACAAGCGAAAGCTCGCTGCTTGTGTTGTGCAGGGTTTGTTCAACGCTGTTTTGGAATACATATGTAACAATAAAAATGAGGCTGACAACAATGAGAATAATAATAGTCAGAATAACGCTGAGTGTGTTGAGCATCCAACGCTTTGAAATTCCTCTGAACATTGTTGTCACCTCCTATGTTAATCTGATAATAAACGATTCAAACTGAATTATTCGCCTGAATCCCACTTGTAGCCAAGACCCCAAACGGTGATGATGTGTTTAGGATTTGACGGTTCGTCCTCAACCTTCATTCTGAGTCTGCGGATATTAACGTCAACGATTTTGTCTTCGCCGATGTAATTGTCGCCCCAAACGTATTTGAGTATATCTCTTCTGTCAAGCGCGGTACCGGGATTTGAGAAGAAGTATTCCATAATCTGGAATTCAACCTGTGTAAGCTCAACCATCTCACCGTTTTTGAGCAAAGCACGATTGCGCAGGTTAAGGGTAAACACGCCTGATTTAAGTTCTTCGTTAAAGTTGTTTTCGGAATGTGACTGTGCGAGAGCAACTCGTCTGTACAGTGAGTCAACACGAGCAAGCAGCTCGCTTGGTGAAAATGGCTTTGCAACATAGTCGTCTGCGCCGAGCATCAGACCTGTTACCTTGTCCATCTCCTGTGTTTTTGCCGAAAGCATAATAATTCCAAGTCCGCCGTTGCGGTTTCTCAGCTCTTTGCACACCTGAAATCCATCAATGCCCGGCATCATAACGTCAAGAATGGCAACGTCAAAATCGCCGCCGTTTTCGTCATATTTTTGCAGGGCAGCCTCGCCGCAGTCAGCCTCGACTACGTCATAACCTGCTCTTGTAAGGTTTATTACGACAAAGTCACGAATAGCAGCTTCGTCCTCACAAACAAGTATCTTTTTCATTTCAAAACCTCCGTTAATCAATTTGCCGATTGTGCCGCATTGTCAGACAGCATAAAGCCTGTTTTAATCTCGTCGTCCGAGAGTGCGGCAGGTGAGTCGGCATTTGTATTTTTAAAAGCAAATGCATATTTGTCATTTTTTGAAATAGATGTGTATCGATCGGTTTCCTTTCCGGCTTCCCAGTCGTCAAGCGGAAAAGACTTAATTTCAAACAGCAGTTCACCCTGTTTGTCTGAGAGCCATTCATAAAATTTTATGTTTGCCTTTTTGCTGTCAACAACAGCCGTTACGCTGTTGCGCCCCCACTTGTCGGGAATTTTAAAGTAAAAGCTGTAATCAACGCCTGCCGTAACCTCAAGTGCTTTGACTAACTTCTCGCTTTTGGGGTCAAAGCTGTTCCAGGTAATCCTGTCGGCAACCGTGTCGGTTGACTGGGATTTGGAATACGGCATTTTTGCTACAACAGGAATTTCAATTTTGTCGTCACCGTCAATATCGCTTGCAAGCACCTGTGAGGTGCGCATGGTAAAGTTAGGCTTTTTTTCTTTAAAAAGCGGATTTCTGAGCAGTGAAAGCTCACGGTTGTAATAGATAATCTGAGTATTTATTTCTTCGTTTGCATAACTGCCGTCAACAACAAGTCCGTTTGTGCCGTCGTCAATAACAGTCATTGCAATGTTTTGGTACTTGGTGACATTCGGATCCATATTGACCATTGCCCTAGCGTACATACTCTTGTTATCCTTGCTGTAATCAAGCATTGAGGCTGTTGCTTCGTTTTCGGTGGTAAAAAGCGAGAGCGTCATAACTTCGCTGTTGCCGTCACTGTCAAAGTCACCGCTGTAAAAGCTTGAATAGTTATGTCCCGACTGAATTTCATCGGTCTTTCCGTTGTTATAGGAATAACAGAAAAGATGGTTGATGTTTTGAGTGTATGTGGTAAATCCTGCAAGAATTTCAAGCGACCCATTGCCGTTGATATCTGCAAAGTCTACACTGTCAATGTCGGGGGCGTCGGTTACGTTATCGGATGACAGCTTCCACTTGTCATTGTCAGTGTACATCACAAGCATATGTATCTGTGCGGTGTTATCGGCAATGCGGAAAAAGGCGATTGCCTCGTCATTTTTGTCATTGTTTAAGTCAGTCATAATAATTGCACTGCGATAATTGCCGTTCTTTGGATATTTAAGTGTGTAACTGCCGTCAGCGGCGTCGGAAATAAGCTGTTCTATCTCAGCTTCATCACCCATTGCCTTTGGCGGGCGCAAAAGGCTGTCGGCACTAAAATCCGTAATACTGCATCCGCCGAGACCAAACAGAAGAACACAGCTGCACAGCAAAGCCAAGACGGATTTTTTTACTTTATGTCTGTTTACAAAATAACAGTCGGGCACAGTAGTGTTGATATTTTGAATATGTCTGCTCGAATTTAGTTTCAACACTTTCACCCCTTTGTAGTTAGTTTGATTTCAGTCTAAGGACTTACTTAATAATCTGTTTTGCAATCAGATATTTAATTTTAATTCCCTCAGCCGAAAACATTTTTTCGTGCTCGGTTTCAATGTTATCTGTAACGTCGCTTGCGTGCAAATCGCGGGTCAAATATGTAATCTCATATCCGCTCTGCTCAAAATATTCGATGCTTTCGTCAAACAGCTCGTCGTCATCGGTTTTAAAGCGGATTTCGCTGTCCTCTTTGAGAAAGGTTTTGTACATTTCAAGCTTTTTATAATATGTAAGTCTGCGTTTTTTATGCTTAGCGCGAGGCCAAGGGTTGCAGAAATTAATAAACAGCCTGTCGATTTTATCCTGCGGTGTAATGATTTTGTCAAGCATTTCAACGTTATACTTTACAAGCAAAAGATTTGTTATATCGCTTTCACTTTTGCCTGCTTGCTCAAACAGCTTAACAATGGTGCGTCTGCCGACGCCAAGCATATCGACCTTGATGTCAAGTGCTATGATGTTTTTGTCGGGATTTTTCAGTGCAAGCTGACCTGCAAATCCGCCTTTGCCGCATCCGATTTCAAGATAAAGCGGCTGTTTTTTTGAAAAAGCATCGTTCCATTTGCCTGCATATTCGTCAGGATTTTTTACATAAAAGTCACAAACCGACAGTTCGGGTTCAGCCCATTTTTTCTTTCTTATCCTCATAATTCCTCATTTTGCGGTGCTTATAATGTGTGTACCGCTACCGCTGTATTATATTGGTAATCACTAAGTAAACTGTGAAAAAATTTAATGAAAAGGAAAAATTTTTTGTCACAGTGCTTACAAAAGATTTAGTCAGTGTTTACCTTGACGTTTGAACATAGTTATTAACTATATCATTATATCAAATTGTTACAAATTATGCAATAAATATTTTGATAAAGTTGTAAACAGAACGAAAACAAATCAAACAAATTTAATAAAATCATCGTATGCTTTCGATTTTGTAAAAGTTATGTCAGAAAATTTGTCTGACAGCTTGTTTGCAAGAGGCAAAATTACAATATCTTCACTTTTAAAGTGACCTGCATCAATAATGTTAATGCACAGTTCGTTTGCGGCGTTGATTTCGTGATGCTTTATTTCGCCCGTTACAAGCACGTCAGCACCGATATCGGCAGCGTCAAATATATTTGAACCGCCTGAGCCTGACGATACGGCAACGGTTTTTACAACACTTTTAACATCGGTATAGCGCAAGCCTTTGCAGCCGAGCTGATTTTTTACAGTAAGTGCAAACTCGTCTATGGGGGTTTCTTTTTCAAGACTGCCTACAAAAAGGCATTCGCCGCATTTTGCCAAAGACAGATTTTCTACTCCGATAGCCTTGGCAAGACAGGTGTTTACGCCAAACTCGGTGCTCAAATCAAGGTTTGTGTGCATACATATTGCCGAAATGTTGTTTTGTGCAAGCAGGTAGGGAACGCAGTCTTTTTCAAGATTTTTTATTGGGGTAAAAATTACGGGATGATGACTGATAATCAGCTCACATCCCATTTGCTTTGCTTCAAGCACAACATCTTTTGTAATGTCAAGCGCCAAAAGTGCCTTTGTAACACTTATGCTTTCACTGCCTACAAGCAATCCCACGTTGTCAAAATCCATTGCGTTTTCGCAGGGCGCAAAGGATTCAAAAAATTTTAGAATATCACTTATTTTAGTCATAATTAATGCTCTCCTCAAGTTGTTTTGCAAGCACGTCAAAACGCACATCACCCTTTGCCTGCTTTAAAAGCCGATTGATTTGGCTTTTAACAAAAAGATGATGTGTTTTGTTTGTTTTCGGGTTAAGCTTTGCAAGGTAATAATAACTTTCATCCCTTGTGATAATCTCTCCGCTATATTTTACAAGGAGAACCGTATAGCACTTTTTAGCGGCAACACAGCAATCCCTTTTAAGTATTTCATATCCGTTTTCGCACAGCCATTTTATCAGCATCTCACTGCGCGTCATAGGCTGTAAAATAAAATGTTTTGTGCTGTCTTTGGCAAAATTACAGTCTTGTATTATACTTGCTATCAGCTCGCCGCCCATTCCTGCAATCACAATGTCATCTGCCTCATCAGAACTGATATTTTGCAGTCCGTTGCTGAGCCGTGCGGTGATTTTGTTGCCCATACCGTAGTGCTCAATCGTTTCAATCCCTCTTTGCAGTGGGTCGGGATTTATGTCGGCGGCAACAGCAGACGGGCACTTGCCGATACGGCACAGCCACACCGGAAGATAGGCATGGTCTGTGCCGATGTCTGCAACTTTTGCACCGTCACGCACAAAGTCAGCACAAAGTGCAAGTCGGCTGTCAAGCGCAAAGTTTATGGCTTGACTCATTTGTTTACAGCCTGATTAAGACTTGCGATAAGAGCGTCTGCGTCTGCTCCGTGAACTGCGCAAGCCTCTTCAATAGTTTCGCCTCTTGAAGCAGGGCATCCAAGGCAGTGCATACCAATGCTGAAGAAAAGCTCTGCTGTTTCGGGATATTTGTCAAGAACATCGCCGATGATTGAATTTTTTGTAATTTCCATTATAAAAACCTCCTGAGTTTTGAATATATTTAATCAGATGATGTTACATCTTTAGTTAGTATAACACACAATATTAATTTTTGTCTAATATTTTTAATTATATCATAAGCAGTTTAATAACCAAAAAACTACAGCTGAGTATTAAGTCGTTTTCTGCTTTGTAATACACCTGATTGATGTTAAAATATCATTGCCCAATCTGCCAGTATTTGCGGTCAAGACTTCTGTATTGCACAGCCTCAAGCATATGCTCCGAGCGTATTACTTCCGAGCCGTCAAGATCGGCAATGGTGCGCGCAACCTTGAGCACTCTGTCATAGGCTCTGGCTGTCAGCCCAAGACTTTCAAACGCATCTCTAAGCGTTTGTTCTGCCTCTTTGTCGATAATGCATACCTTTTCAAATTGTTCGGCAGTGATTTTGGCGTTGCACAGCGTTTTGGTGCCTTTAAAGCGCTCTCGCTGAATTTCTCGTGCCTTGTCAACTCGCTGTTTTATTTGTGCGGAAGTTTCTGTCAGCTCGGTGTTTCTCAGCTCGTCAAATTTAACGGGCGGCACTTCAATATGAATATCAAAACGGTCAAGCAAAGGCCCTGAAATTTTGTTGAGATAGTGCCGTATTTTCATTTCCGAACAACTGCATTTGTGAGTTTCATCACCGTAATATCCACAGGGGCATGGATTCATTGCGGCTACAACCATAATTGAACAAGGGTATGTGCATTTTTGCCCCGAACGCGAAATTGTAATGCTTCCGTCCTCAACAGGTTGCCTGAGCACCTCAAGCGCAGTCCGCGAAAATTCAGGTAGTTCATCCAAAAACAGCACTCCGTTGCTTGCAAGCGATACTTCGCCGGGGCGAATAGTCCCCGAACCGCCTCCGCCAAGCCCGACAGGCGTTACGGTGTGGTGGGGTGAACGAAACGGTCGTGTGCGTATGAGTCCGTCGCTGTGCAGCGTTCCTGCAATGGAGTGAATTTTAGTCGTTTCAATCATTTCTTCAAATGTCATATCGGGAAGTATTGACGGAATTCGTTTGGCTAGCATACTTTTGCCCGAACCGGGAGGACCGATAAGCAGAATATTATGTCCGCCGGCAGCGGCAATCTCAAGCGCTCTTTTTGCCTCAAATTGACCCTTTACCTGCGCAAAATCCGGAACAAATTCATCACTCTTTGTTGTCTTGTTTTGCAAAGCTACGGCAGGGAGCGGACTCTCCTGCTTGTTAAGGATTGCCGCAAGTTGAATGATGTCCTTAATTGGATACACCTCAATTCCGTCAACTACGGCGGCCTCGCTTGCGTTTGATGCAGGAACATAAATTTGCTTTATGCCGCATTCTCTTGCCTTTATAACCATCGGCAAAACTCCGTTGATGCCGCGCACTTCTCCGCCAAGCGATAGTTCGCCGATAAATGCGCAGTCACTAAGATTTGCATTTATCTTGCCGAGTGTTTTTATCAAAGCAACAGCAATCGGCAAATCGTAAATCGGGCCTTCTTTTTTGATATCGGCAGGCGCAAGATTTAAAGTGATGTGTGCGGCAGGCAATCTAAAGCCGCAGTTTTTGAGTGCGCTGAGTACTCTGTCTTTGCTCTCACGCACCGCCGCATCAGGCAAACCAACCATATCAAACTTGCGTATACCGTTATATATGGCGGCTTCAATCTGCACCATATATCCGTCCATTCCGTTAACACCAAAGCTGTTACATTTTACTACCATTTAATACCCTCCAGTATTAATACCAAACGTTATGTTTAAATTATATCATTTTCATATTACCAAGACAAGGTGTATAATGTCTGTAAATGTGACATATTATTATCTATTTTGCACAAAATATTTTAATATTATGTTGCATTTTTACAGAAAAAACAAAAGGGTTCTTGACATTCGCAAAAAAATATTATATTATATCTATTATATACAAAGTATAAGGTTAGTAGGAGTGAATATGGCAGTGGTTGAAAGCTCATACAGTGTGCTTTCTGATGCGATTCTTGCAAAGTGTGTCAAGGAAGGCGACGACAGCGCTTTTGATGAACTTGTCATCAGATATCTCGGTACTATCAGCTTTATTGCACGCAAATATTCGGCTGAGGGCTACGAGCAAAAAGACTTTGTTCAAGAGGGGCTTGTCGGACTTCTTCACAGCTGTCGTACATATGATTCCTCCGCAACGGCATCGTTTAAGAGCTATATGTCGGTTGTGGTTGAGCGCAGGTTTATTTCTATAATCAGAAAGTCGAATGCTAAGCGAAGTATTCCAACCTCAAGTCTTGTAATGATGGATGATGTCAGTGATTCGCTTGAGGATGCGGCACAAAATCCCGAGGAACTTTTGCTTTTGAGCGAACACTTCAAGTCAACCATTGAGCGGCTCAAAAAGGTTCTTTCCAAGAGTGAATATGATGTGCTTATGCTTTACGGAAATGGGCTGAGCTATAAAGAGATTGCAGGTAAACTTTGTATTTCGGAGAAAACTGTTGATAATGCACTTCAGCGTGCACGCAAGAAAATGAATTAGTCATAATTGCTTTATTTTTACGAGGTAAAAGGGGTTCTTGATAAGCGACCGACTAAACGAAATTCAATTCCTGCGTTATTCACAGAAAAATGCTTCTACCGGGCAACCGATTAAGTTTCCAACTAAACGAAAGTCGATTCCTGCGTTATCAATAGAAAAATGTTTCTACCGGGCAACCGACGTTAAGCTATGCTCCGACGTTTCTCCTCGACTTAAAATATGTCCTTGAAAGTATTAGCGGTGCAACTCCGCACAGGGCACACAAATTTATACCACGAGAGGTAAAAAGAGAGGTAAATCCAAATGTATGAAGACAAGACACTCATTTGCAAAGAATGTGGAAACGAATTTGTTTTCACTGCAGGCGAGCAGGAATTCTACGCTGAAAAAGGCTTTGTAAATGAGCCGCAGCGTTGTAAGGAATGCAGACAGGCACGCAAGAACGCTGCTAAAACAGAGCGCGAATTTCACGAAACGGTTTGCGCTGAATGTGGCGGCCCTGCAAGAATTCCTTTTAAGCCAATGGAAGGCAAGAGCTACTATTGCAGCGAATGCTTTGCAAAGAGAAAAGCAGCTGAAGCTGCAGATGCTGAATAATAATTTTTTGTAAATTATAGTTTTGCACAAAAACGGTGAGCAGAAATGCTCGCCGTTTTTTAGTGCGAGAAGAAACGGCGGAGCATAGCTTAACGTCGGTTGCCCGGTAGAAACATTTTTCTATTGATAACGCAGGAATCGACTTTCGTTTTGTCGGTCGCTTAACAGATATCAATTTATGTTTGTCAGTATTTCGGAAAACTAAAGGCTATTTTTATAACAAACCTATCTTCCCGAATTGGATGCAACGTCACGTTGCCGCCGCCCAAAATTAAAGGTCAAAAAAATTTTTAAAATTAAGAATACACGAGTATTTGTGAGTATTTGTAAGAAAATGAAAGATTGCAAACTAAAATTTGACTTTAATTGACTTTGACTTTCTCTGACTTTAGGATTATCATTAAATCAAAGCTAAGAAAAGAGGCGACAGAAATGAGAATGAGCGATTTAGTTGCAAAATATATACTTGAAATGCTCGACGAGCAAGACGGCAGTGCCGAAATCCAGCGTAACGAGCTTGCAGGCAGTCTGGGCTGTGTGCCCAGCCAAATAAATTATGTGATAACCTCACGATTTACCCCCGAACAGGGCTATATGGTTGAGAGCCGCCGAGGCGGCGGAGGCTTTATAAGAATAAGCAGAATTAAGATGGATAGCGGCACAGCTCTTATGCATATAATAAATGCGATAGGGCAGTCGCTCGACAAAGCAACTGCCGAAATAATGATTAATAATATGCTTCAGCGTAATATGCTTGACTTAAAATCGGCAAAAATTATTGCGGCGGCATTGTCGGACAGAACACTTGCCTGTGTTGAACAGGACAAACGAGATTTAGTACGGGCAGATTTGTTTAAAAATATGCTATTAACGCTTAACGGCTAAAAAAAGCACATTATTTTCCTAAACATAT
Source organism: Ruminococcaceae bacterium UBA7127 (assembly GCA_002493005.1). GTDB lineage: Bacteria > Bacillota > Clostridia > Oscillospirales > Acutalibacteraceae > Ruminococcoides. The sequence continues at coordinate 4,682 of DKXL01000004.1, read as the reverse complement.
ACGGTTGTGCGATGTGTACACCAAAATTTAAGGAGGTACTTTTATGAAATGTCAAAAATGCGGAACAAACAACGCAAACACTCACGTAAAAACGATTATCAACGGAGAATTTAAGGAATACTCGCTTTGCAGTGAATGTGCAAAAAAAATGGGATATACCAATATCTTCGGAAATATGGAGGACGATTTCTCAAACTTTTTGGGCAGCTTTTTCGGCAATGCACTGCCTGCAAGAACACAGGCTACACGCTGTGACTTTTGCGGAAGCACCTATTCCGATATCACAAAATCAGGCCATGTCGGCTGTGCCAAATGTTATGAAATCTTCGGCGACCAACTGTTGCCGTCAATAAGAAGAATCCACGGCAACACAACTCACTGCGGCAAAAACAGTGCCCAGAGCAAAACAAAACCGTCACAGCCGTCAAAGGAAGATAAAATCAAGGAATTACAGCAACAGCTCAATACAGCCATTGAAGAGCAAAATTTTGAATACGCGGCTGAACTGAGAGATAAAATCAAGGAAATGGAGGCATAATAATGAGCGTAGTAGTATCAACAAGAGTGCGGCTTGCACGAAATTTGAAAGATTATCCGTTTCCGTCAAGGCTGTCACAGCAGGGCGGAGAAAAGGTGATAGAAAAGGTTAAAAGCGCCATCAAAAACAGCAACAGCTCCATAGCCTCCGATTTTTCATTTATAAAACTTGAAAATCTGACGCCTGTTCAGTGTGTGTCGCTGGTGGAAAAGCACCTTGTAAGTCCCGAATTTATCAGCAATACAAGCGGCAGGGCGCTTATGCTCAGCAGTGACAACAGCATAAGCATTATGCTCAATGAAGAGGATCATATCAGACTTCAGGTTATAACGGACGGTTTGTCACTTGAACAGGCATACGATACCGCAGACAGGCTTGATACGTTGCTTGATGAAAGCCTTGACTTTGCTTTTGACGAAAAACTCGGCTACCTTACTCAGTGTCCCACAAATTTAGGCACAGGAATGAGAGCATCGGTGATGCTTCATCTGCCGGCACTTGAAAAGAGCAGAGCAATCAGCAGAATTGCAGGCAATCTTTCAAAGCTCGGCCTTACAATCCGAGGAGCACACGGCGAGGGAACCGAGCCGAAGGGGGCTATGTATCAGCTTTCAAACCAGGTTACACTCGGCATATCCGAAAAAGCGGCAATCGAAAATCTAAAAAATATCACACAGCAGCTTGTTGCTCAGGAAAACCAGGCGCGAGAAAGAATGTGCAAGAGCATTGATATTCAGGATGCTGTCAGCCGAAGTCTGGGACTTCTCGGTTCTGCAATCATTATGACCCACGACGAGGCGCTGAAGCTACTTTCAAATGTACGTTTTGGCATACTTTCGGGTCAAATTACAAATGTAACAATCGACACAGTAGATAAGCTGATGTCAGCAGTTGAGCCGGCAACGCTCTCTGTTGACAGCGGAAAAAATCTATCAGCACAGGAAAGAGATATACAAAGGGCTAAGATTTTGAGAGAAACTCTCTCTTAATTTGATGCCCTGACGAAAGAGGGTAATTATATGTATGAATTTAAAGGATTCACTCAAAAGGCAAACAAGGCGCTTAACCTTGCAATAGAATGTGCCGAGCAGATGGGCCACAGCTATGTCGGCACAGAACATATATTATACGGACTTATCAAGGAAGGCACAGGAGTTGCCGCCGTTACACTTGAACAATGCGGCGTAACAGAAAGTGCTTTAAGGGATAAAATCAGAGAAGCCGAGCCGTCATCATCTGTGCCGGCAAAGCTGACTCAAAACGACTTTACTCCGCGAACCAAGCGAGTGCTTAGGTCTGCAATATTTGCATCTTCAAAGATGGGTAACGGCTATGTTGGCACCGAGCACCTGCTTGTCGCAATTATTTCAGAGAGTGACAGCTATGCGGTTGCGTTTTTGGGAGAACTCGGAACATCAGCAGACGCTGTGGCACGTGCAGTGTCAACAGGACTTCAAAACAGGGCAAGCGACAGCTCGTATCCGCAGTTTGAGGGAGAACAGGGTCAGTCGGAGCACAACGGCACAGCCCTTGAGAAATTCGGCAGAGATTTGACAAAAGCCGCCCGCAACGGTGAGATTGACCCCGTTATAGGCAGAGAAAAAGAAATTATGCGAGTTATTCAGATTTTGTCACGCCGCACAAAAAATAACCCTGTGCTTATCGGTGAGCCGGGTGTCGGCAAAACTGCTGTTGCTGAGGGCTTGGCGCTTGAAATTGCCAAAGGCAGTGTGCCCGAAATTCTTAAGGATAAAAAAGTGGTTAGTCTTGATCTGACAGGAATGATAGCAGGCGCCAAGTACAGGGGTGACTTTGAGGAACGCATCAAAGCGGCTATTGACGAGGTCAAAAAGTCGAAAGATACCATACTGTTTATTGATGAACTTCACACAATTGTAGGTGCAGGTGCGGCAGAGGGCAGTGCCGACGCCGCAAATATTCTCAAACCGTCGCTTGCACGAGGTGACTTTCAGGTTATCGGCGCAACAACGCTGAATGAATACAGAAAATATATAGAAAAGGATGCAGCACTTGAACGCCGCTTTCAACCGGTAAACGTCGGCGAACCAACACCTGAGCAGGCAGTTGAGATTCTTATGGGACTGCGTGACAGCTACGAAGCTCACCACAAGGTTAAGATTACCGATGAGGCAATTAATGCGGCGGTAACTCTTTCGTCACGATATATTGCAGATCGCTTTTTGCCCGACAAGGCAATTGATTTAATTGACGAAGGAGCTTCAAAGGTAAGGCTTACGGCTCTCACGTCTCCGCCAAACGTCAAGACTCTTGAGGATAAAATAGCTGACATTGAAAAGGAAAAGGAAAGCGCTATAAACGAGCAGGAATTTGAGCGTGCGGCTAAGCTGAGAGATGAACAAAAGGTACTGCAAGCCGAGCTTGACAACGCCAAAAAGCAATGGCAGGAACAGCAAAAGGGTAACAGCGGTGAGGTTACAGCCGAGGATATTGCCAAAATCGTTTCGGACTGGACGGGTGTTCCGGTTGTTCAGCTTACACGTGAAGAGAGCGAGCGATTGCTTGATATGGAAAAGGTACTTCACGAAAGAGTAATAGGTCAAAATGAAGCCGTCAGCGTGATTTCAAAGGCAATCAGACGAGGCAGAGTGGGTCTTAAGGATCCAAAGCGCCCTGTAGGTTCGTTTATATTCCTCGGCCCTACAGGTGTCGGCAAAACAGAATTGTGTAAGGCTCTTGCACAGGCGATGTTTGGCGATGAAAATGCAATGCTCCGCCTTGATATGAGCGAATATATGGAAAAGCACACGGTGTCAAAGCTTATCGGCTCGCCTCCGGGCTATGTCGGCTTTGAGGAGGGCGGTCAGCTTACCGAAAAGGTGCGCAGAAAGCCGTATTCGGTAGTTCTTTTTGATGAAATTGAAAAGGCGCATCCGGATGTGTTCAATATGCTTCTTCAAATTTTGGAGGACGGCAGACTCACTGACTCACAGGGCAGAACGGTGGACTTTAAAAACACCGTAATAATTATGACCTCAAATGTCGGAGCAAGGCTGATTACCGAAAAGCAAAAGGCGCTTGGGTTTTCGGCAGACGATAACCAGCGTGAAAGCGACAGTCAAGAGATAAAGCAGCTTGTTACCGGCGAACTGAAAAACGTGTTCCGTCCTGAATTCCTCAATCGTGTTGACGACATTATTGTGTTCAGCAAGCTGACTCAGGACGAAATTAAGCAAATTGCTTTAAAAATGCTCCAAACCCTTGCAAATCGTCTTGAAAAACTGAATATTAAAATTCATTTTACAGATAATGCTATTTCAAAGATTTCCGAAAAGGGATTTGACGACAATTACGGAGCGCGACCGCTTAGACGAGCAATTCAAAGTGAAATCGAAGATCCGCTTTCCGAACAGATGCTTGAGGGCAAAATCAGCGAAAATTCCTCAGTTGAATGTGATTTTGTTGACGACAGATTTGTATTTATAACAAAATAATAATATATTGTACGGCAGATTACGTCAGATGTAATCCGCCGTACTTTTTACTTACTTAGTACTACGCAATGCTGTTTCTTGATGTTGTATAAATGAAATAAAAAAGCTATAACTCGTTGATTACTTATTGATAAGTAGAATAAAATTCCCTATAATAATTTTGAAGAGTAAAATCTAAAATTTTGCTCTGATTTGCACTTGAGTTTCAAAACGAGGGGTTGTTCAGTATGGTTTAGTCTTTATTTGACTACAAACGGCAAATCTCAATCAAAATTTAGAAAGGATGTAATTTTTATGAAATCAAAGAAAATTTTGGGCGTAATTTTGTCAGCTTTAATGGCAACAAGTGCGTTCTCAATTATCCCAATGTCAGTTTCTGCTGCTGAAATTGATCCTGACACAACAGCAATGGTTTACGGTGACGTTGACCACGATGGACAGGTTACAATTATGGATGCCACAGTGGTTCAAAAGCATGAAGCTGAACTCGAAACTCTTTCAGACATGGACCTTATTTTGGCTGATGTTAACGAGGATGACATTGTATCTATTGTTGACTCTACTGTTATTCAGAAGTATGCATCAGAGCTTGAAGACACAGGCCGTGCAGGTATGCCTTATGTAGCTGAAACAGATCCGACAGAAGCTACAGAAGCAACTGAGGCAACAGA